>JABDJG010000424.1 GCA_013002595.1 Hyphomicrobiales bacterium
GAGTTCACTGAAACACCGGTCCGGGTAAGTAACGACGCCGTAGCGCCGGCCGCGTATATGATCCGCGACCTGCTCAAAGCAGCGCGCGCCGAACACGATCTCCACCGGATTGCGATATCGCCAAACCATGACATTTCCCCAACGTGGACCTGTCAATGCTACGGGCTTCTGATATATTGATCCAATATATATTTTATATGACAATCGGCGATTATTTCTATGAATAGAACTCAACTCCGTTCGTTTCATGCCGCCGCCGAACTTGGCGGGTTCACCGCCGCGGCCAAGGCGCTGTCGATCAGCCAGCCAACCATTACCACTCAGGTCAGATCGCTTGAGGCTGCATACGGCGTCGACCTGTTCATCAGGAACGGCCGGCGCGTCCAGCTTACCCCGGTCGGTGAAGAGTTGTTTGAAATCACCAAGCGCATCACGCTGCACGAGGCCGAGGCAAGACAGTTCCTGCAGGCCCATGCCGGCAATCTGGCGGGACACTTGCGGCTCGCAGCGGTTGGCCCGTTTCACGCGACCGACGTGCTGGTTGCTCTCAAGACCCAGTATCCGGAAATTCAGGTTTCGGTATTGCTCGGCAATTCGCAACTGACGCTACAAAGACTGCTGGAGTTTGATGCCGACGTAGCGATGATCGCACATTTTGAAGACGACCCGAGAGTGGAAATGGTGCCGTTCAGCCGCCACCGTGTGGTTGTTTTCGTCCATCAAGGCCATCCCTGGTTCGACCGCAAGTCGGTGACGCTGTCACAACTGCGCAACGAGGGCTTCATCTTGCGCGAAAAAGGCTCGACCACCAGGCTTGCCTTTGAGCAGGCACTGGAACGTGCCGGCGTACATATCAACAGCGTGGTTGAAATCGGAAGCCGAGAAGCTGTCTGGAAAGCCGTCGAGCAAGGGCTCGGCATCGGGGTTGTCGCCGATTTCGAATTCGTCCCGCATCCCCGGCTTCGCACGGTCGAAATCTCGGACGTCGAGATCACCACCAACTACCAGATCGCCTACCTAAAGGAACGCCGAGGCTCGAGGTTGATAAAAACATTGGTGCAAATTGCTCAAAGCGTTGGAAATGCAAACTAGGGCCTGTCGAGTATCGAGGTTGTAGCGCTGCCGATACCGGTGCCTGGCCCCGACGCACCGGCACCGACCACCAGCGCCACACTGTCTTAAAGTCTCACGGCGCGATCAGCCCTCGATCCGGCATCAGAACGGACAGTCGGGATCGAATTTCGGCTCCCGCTTTTCCATCAGCGCCTGGTAACCTTCGCGCACTTCAGGTCCGGAAAACCCGATGAATTCAAGCGCCAGGGAGGCATCGAACGTTGGCCCTGCCGTGCGCAGCCAGTTGTTGAGCGCATGTTTGGTAAAGCGAATTGCAACGGGTGCCCCCTTGGAGAGCTTTCGGCAGACCTCCATGGCGGTATCAATCACCTTGTCATCGTCGGCGACCACGGATACCAGGCCGATCCTCTCGGCTTCTTCGCCGAGCACCTGCTCGCACAACAGCAGGTAGTACTTCGCCTTGGCCATGCCGCACAAAAGCGGCCAGACAATCGCTGAGTGGTCACCGGCCGCAACGCCCAGACGGGTGTGCCCGTCAATGATCCTTGCTGTGCGTCCGGCAACCGATATATCGGCCACCATCGCGGCTGCGAGACCTGCACCGACGGCCGGGCCCTCGATTGCCGAAACAATCGGCTTTGTGCAGTTGATCACGTTGTAGACAATATCGTTGGCCTCTTTCCAGGCCTTGAGCTTTGCTGCCCAGTCATTTGCCATTCTCTCGACCATCTTCAGATCGCCGCCGGCAGAAAATTTGCCACCTTCCCCTCTCAGCAACACCACCGATGTTTCATCATCCTTGTCGACATCGCGCCACACCTCCGCCAGTTCACGATGACCGTCCTCATCGAGGGCATTGAGCTTTCCCGGATTGGACAGGATGATTTCCAGGATGCCCGGTTCCGGGCGGTTGAACTTCAGGGCCTTGTAGGCGGAATAATCGGCGGGCATCGTAGCGGCACTCCAATGAGGTGATTCAATTCGCGTCCATGACACCAGAGAATTCAGGCAGCTTCAACCTGCGAAACTGTGTTTCGATTGTCAAAATCAGATCGTACCCTCGGCAAGCAAGCGATCGATATCTGGTCGCACAACCGAAACAGATCAGTGGCAGCCGATGCCTGAGTGGACAAAAATTTCGCTGACCGGCGAGCTGCTGTAGCCGCTTCCTCAACGGTTGAACTTTTAAGGCCTGTCGTTTGCGCCCGCATACTGGAAAGGGATAATCAACGATTGCCTCGCCAAGAGTTGCCGTTGCAAAGTGCACGGATGAATGCTTCCGCAATGCCGTTTGACAACAAACAGCTATGGATCCGTCTGCTTGGCGTCATGGTGATTGGTGGTTTGGTGGCCGCTGCCATCGTCTTTGTGTTCAAACCCAAGACGGCCAATGATGCCCTCAACCGGGGGCACTATGAAATGGCGCGCGGCTACCTGTTGGCTGACGCCGAACAGGGGGATGCGGGTGCGCAGAATTCGCTCGGTAATCTTTACTATCTCGGACTGGGCGGAGAAAAAGACTACAAAAAGGCCTATCATTGGTATCTCAAGTCGGCAGCCCAGGCCTACGCACCGGCCCAGGTCAATATTGCCCGGCTGTTTCGAGATGGCCTTGGGGTGAAACGCGATGAACTGCGCGCGTTTGGCTGGCTGCAGCAAGCGCGAACCAACAAGAGCGAAGTGGCGGAAAATGAGACTCGCTGGATCATCGAGAGCCTGACAATGTCTGCCAACCAGATTCAGGTGGCTCGCAAGACGTACTGGAGCCTGGAAGACCTTTTGCCGGGGACCAAAGAGCAGTGACCACGCATCTGTCGCGATATCATCAGTATCCACTGGCCTGGCTGTTGATCGCCAGCTCAGTTTGTCTGGCTTTGCTTGTAGCGTTGGATCAGCAGTACATGGCGACAATATTTGCGGTCGACCGCAGCTATTTGTGCTTTTTGATCCTGATCATCTTTTTTGCTGCGAGCGCACATGTCGGTGTCCACACGTTCAGTGTTTCGAAAGAGCTGGAACGTGCGCATGGTTTCCTGAAGGCTGATCCGGACCCCCGGCACGGCGCCGAGGAGCAAACGCCATCGGCAAAGCATTTCACCATTGTGCCGGCGCCCATGCTCCATGAGTACATGCATGAACTCCACAATGCCGGCAACGGCAATGGAGATCAACAAGCTGCCCGGCAACAGATCCTCGAGATTTTTGCCGATCGCCTGCGGGCGCCTGTCGAGCTTGGCTGGTATGTCGTTGATATTCTCATCAGGCTTGGCCTGATTGGCACAATCATCGGATTCATACTGATTTTCGCATCGCTCAATCAGGCGCCACAGCCGGACACCCAGAATATTCAATCTCTGCTGTTGACGATGAGCGGGGGCATGGGAACCGCGCTCTATACAACGCTGCTGGGTCTCATATCCGCAACCCTGCTTGGTGCTCAATATATGATCCTGGGCAGATCTGTTGAACAATTGATCGCTGGTCTCGTTCGCCTCGGGCATGATCAAAGGTCGGACGGGGCAGGCTGATGGCAATCAGGTTAGGATCGAGATCAGTCACTGGCGGTCCGCGGCCATCGGATCCCTTTACCGATCTTTTGTTCAATACCCTCATGGGGTTTGTGCTGCTGTTCTTTCTGGCGATCTTGTTTTTGAACCCGGAAAAAACCAAGGCGAAAGTCGATCTGGATGCTCAATATGTCATTACGGTGACATGGCCTGACAACCTTCCTGACGACATAGACACCTGGGTCGAAGATCCCGAAGGTCAGGTGACCTGGTACCGCAATCGCAATGCCGGCCTGGTGCATTTGGATCGCGACGACCGCGGCATGCTCAATGATACACTTGTGATCAACGGCAAGGAAATCGAGAACCCGCTCAATCAGGAGGTCGTCGCCATCAGAGGTCTTGTGCCGGGCGAGTACACCGTCAATCTGCACTACTATGAGACCGGAACGAAAGCTCCGGTTGACGTGCTGGTGCGGATAGCACGGGTCAATCCGGTCTATAAGATTGTGTTCTATGATAAAGTCTCGATGCCGCAAAAGGGCGCCGAGAAGACGGCGGTTCGCTTCACGTTGTCGGCAGACGGCGAGGTGATCAACATTAATCGGCTGGAGAAGAAACTGGTGTCGTTCTAGGGCCTGTTGGGGTTCGGGTTATGGTGCTGGTGTGGCTCATTGCCGGCGCCTGAATTAGGGAAGTGGAAATGGAAACTCTGAACTGGGGCATATGGGGCTTGATCACCGCATATGTTGCTGTCGCGCTGGTTTTGCTCAGTCTGCATATCTATTCCAACTGGAATTTCTCGATCAAGGCAATGGCGACGGTCATCGTGATGAGCCTGTGTGCTGTTACTTACAAGTCTTACCCGGGCCTGCTCGGATGGCCGGTCCCGAGCAGCTCGCTGCCGTCCAGGCTGTATCTGGTGGCAATTGAGGTGCAGGAGCCCGACAATGTGTTCTTGTGGGCCAAGAATCTGGATCAGGGATTGGGGGATCGCCGGCCTCGGGCCTACCAGATATCCTATTCAAAATCTTTGCATGAGCAGGCCGAGCAGGCTGGCCGAAAGATGCGTCGAGGGATATCGATGATCGCTGAAACAGTTTCGGACGGCGGACTTGTGACATTGGCAACAGGCGAAGTGACGACCAACAGTCAAACATCGCAGATCAGTTTCGTGGAAGCCCCGCAAGGTTTGTTGCCGGACAAGGAGTGATCGTTGCCCAGGTTGACAGACAGTGACCAGGATCAATCCCTGCGGGCGCGTCAGATTTGCCTGTTGAGTGCGTTAGACAGGCTTGAAAACCGGGCGGTATCCTGCGCCTGTCTGCCTGCTCAACAGGCAAATCTGTCACGCAGAATGGATGAAATTAATGGGTCCTGACCCTAGCTCAATGCTGCGGCGCCTCGCGCGAGGCATGAATCTGCGAGCAAAGGTGCTTGGCATCCTGGCCGGGGGCACGATCTTTGTCATGATCGCGGTGAGCGTGCTGGTGCTGGTTGCAAGGCAATCGGACCACCTTCTTGAGCGCGCGGCCACAGCGCAACGGCATCTGGAACTGCTCATATTGCTGTCAGGAAGGATATCCGACTATGGCCTCGTGGTCCTTGAGGCCGTTCAACAACCCAGGGTCGATGAACAAAAACTGAGTGCCGGCAAGGCCAGGGTCGATGATCTGTTCCGATCGATCGACCGGATTATATCCGAACAGGTTGCTTTATTTCCTGCAGGAGATGATCAGAGCGCTGTGGCGACCAAGAGTCTACTTAACGCGCGCATGAAGGCACGGTTCTCCACGTTGCATCGACAGGTCAGCGACAGCCCGGATGTTGGCGAGGATCCTGGCGCCAGGGCTGACCATGTAAGAAGTGCGATGAACGCATTTGGTGTGCACTTTGCCCCACAGCTTGCACAAGCCGTTGAAGACCAACGAAAGGAAGCAAAGGACGCACAGGGCAGCATGGCTGAACTGCGCCGCCGCGCCACAGTGTTTGCAATCGTGTGGGCACTGGCGGCAGTGTTGGGTTCGGGCCTGCTCTATTGGTTCGCCGGCCGGCCAATCTTGAGCAGGATTTCGCAGACGGTGGAAGGCGCAACAGAAATCTCGTCGGGCCAACTCGCACGCCGGCTAAAACCGGAAGGTCACGACGAACTCACGCTTTTGATGATGAAGTTCAATCGGATGGCAGATAGCTTTTCCCGCCGTGAGAGCAAGCTACTGGCGATGCAGACCGACTTGCAGGATACCATCAGCGAACGAACCAGTGATCTCAGCGCGGCTAACGACAGGCTTGAAGATATCGACGCAAACCGGCGGCGGTTCTTTTCAGATGTAAGTCATGAGCTGCGCACGCCCCTCACTGTTATCATCGGAGAAGCCGAAATCAGTTTGCGCAATCCGAAAGGGATAGATGAGCCCAGCAAGAACAGCCTTGAAACGATTCTGGCCAGGGCAAGAAGCCTGAAGCGCCGGGTCGACGATCTCCTGCGGGTCGCCCGATCAGAGAGCGGCAAGCTTGACCTCGACCTGGTGCAGTGCAATCTCAACAAGTTGGTTGAAGATGCCATTGAGGATACCAGGCAGTTTGCCAGCAATCATCAAGTTCAGGTGTCGTTCAGGGCATCGCCTGATCCGGTGACCGTTCGATGTGATAGTGAATGGTTACGCCAGGCGGTCAGTGGCCTTATCGCAAATGCTGTGAAGTAC
>JABDJG010000160.1 GCA_013002595.1 Hyphomicrobiales bacterium
AACGTCACCGAGAAATTCAAGCTGGAGACGCGCTACAACGAACTGATCGGCGTGCAGCGGGAGACCCTCGACAATCTGCACGAGGGCGTTGCCCTATTCGGCACCAACGGACGCCTTCGACTGTACAATCCATCCTATGCCCGGTTCTGGAAGCTGGAAGGCAAGTTTCTCAACACGCATCCGCATATCGACATGGTGATCGAAAAGTGCAGCGAGCTTTATGACGACAACAGCATCTGGGATGAGTTGAAATACTGTGTGACCGAGCTGAGTGAGAACCGCCAACCAATGCAAGGCCGCCTCACCCGACTGGATGGCATGGTATTTGATTTTGCCAGTGTCCCGCTGCCGGACGGCAACACGCTGTTGACCTATGTGGACATGACAGACAGTTCCGGCATCGAACGGGCGCTTCCAGAGCGCAATGAGGCGCTTGAGGCGGCTGACCGGCTGAAGACGAACTTCCTGTCGAATGTGTCATATGAACTGCGCACGCCGCTCACCAACATCATCGGGTTCGCGGAAGGTCTGTCGATAGGCATTGCCGGTGAACTGCAGCCCAAGCAGCATGAATACATCAACCATATTCAAAGTTCGTCGGGTGACTTGCTGGCGATTATCGACGCGATCCTGGATCTGACCACGATCGATGCAGGCGCCATGGAACTGCAGATGAGCGAAATCGACGTGCCGCAATTGCTGCAGGACATTGCCAATGAGGCCGCATCGCGGATCAAGCGGCGGGATCTGACGCTCAATGTCGAGCTGGCTGAGGATGCCACCCAATTTGTCGGCGATGATAAACGGGTCCGGCAGATCCTGAGCAATCTGTTGTCCAACGCTGTCGGGTTCTCAGCAGGCGGTGCGACGGTGCGGATGGGCGCCAGACGCGACAACAACGATATCCTGTTGTGGGTCGCCGATACCGGCAAGGGCATGGATGATGAATTTCAGGAACGGGCATTCGACCGGTTTCAATCGCGCCCGGTTGCCGGTGGCCATCGCGGTCCCGGGCTCGGCCTTGCCATCGTCAAGGCGTTCGTCGAATTGCACGGCGGCAAGGTGTCCCTGTTGTCCAAGGTTGACCGCGGCACAACCGTGATCTGCCGCTTCCCGATGACTTCGGCAAAGGCGGCGATCCAGCGCATAGAGCCGGCGCCATCGGAACGGGCGGCGGCTGGTTAAAGAATGACGTTTGAACACAGCTGGCTTCTTAAGAGCGAAGACGAGACCGCGGCGCTGGCGCGAGAATTTTCGCTGTTCGCGACCGCTGGCGACTGGATCGGCTTGAGCGGCGACCTTGGCGCCGGCAAGACAACCTTTGCCCGGGCGCTGATCAGAGCCTATTGCTCCGAACCAGTCGATGTGCCGAGCCCGACGTTCACGCTGGTTCAGCTGTATGACGAAACCCGCATCCCGGTAGCCCATTTCGACCTGTACCGGTTGGAGGAGATGTCGGAGGCAGATGAGCTTGGTCTCGATGACCTTGCCGGCTCTCATCTGATTTTGACCGAATGGGCCGAACGTCTCGAAGACCGCTTGCCGCCGGACCGGCTGATGATCGACTGGCAGATTTCAGGCGAGGCCCGCACGGCAAAGGTGACCGGGTTTGGCGTCTGGCAGGCCCGGCTGGAGCGCATGGTGCGGGTCGCCAGGTTTGTGCAGGACAACGCGCCCGGCCATGCGCGCGAATTCCTCCAGGGCGATGCCTCGGCGCGGCGCTATGAGCGCCTCATTGCAGATGACGGTCAATCGAGCCTGTTGATGGACATGCCGGCCAAGACCGAGCCGAAACCGGCCGATGGCAGCGCGTCATACAGCCAGCAGGTGCATCTGGCCGAGGACATCAGGGCTGTTCTTGCCGTGAACAAAGAGCTGGTCGCTGCCGGATACAGCGCACCGGCCATTCTTGCCGCCGATATTGAGAGCGGCTTTGCCATTGTTGAGGATTTCGGCGATGCTGTCTTTGGTACGCTTGAGAACTATGGCAGCAAAGTAACGCTGCCGATCAAGACGGCTGTTGAGGTACTGGCAGATATGGCAGGGCGCAACTGGCCATGTACGGTGGGTGTCGATGATCAAGTTCACACCATGGCCGCGTTCGATGAATCGGCGCTGATGGCCGAGGCCGATCTGCTGATGGGGTGGTTCTGGCCACTGGTCACCGGCACCGAACCTGCCGCAGACAGGCACTCGGAGTTCACCGCGCTATGGCAACCTTTGCTGCAGCAGGTTCAACAGGAAGAACCGGTGTGGGTCATGCGTGATTACCATTCGCCAAACCTGATCTGGCTCGATCAACGTGAGGGCAATGCGCGGGTCGGTATTATCGATACTCAGGATGCGGTACTGGGGTCACCGGCATATGACCTTGCAGCCCTGTTGCAGGATGCGCGCGTGGATGTTTCTGTTGCCGTTGAGCGCAAGTTGCTGGATCACTATGCCGCCTGCCGGCGCGCCTGTGACCCCTCATTTGACGAAACAGGGTTCCGTACAAGCTATGCGATACTGGGGGCACAACGGGCTGCAAAAATCCTCGGAATCTTTGCCCGACTGTCGAAACGGGACGGCAAGCATGGGTATCTGCGGCACATTCCAAGGGTCTCGGCAATCCTGGAGCGCAACCTTCAACATTCCGTCCTTGCAGATCTGAAAACATGGTTCGAGCGCTATCTTCCCGCGCCGTTGCGCGAGGCGGTATGAGCAACCGGGACCCAAACATTGGTGGCGCTGCGATGATCCTGGCAGCGGGCCTTGGATCGCGCATGCGGCCGCTGACCGACACCTGCCCGAAACCGCTGATCGAGGTGAAGGGACGCTCCTTGATCGACCGCAGCGTGGACCGCATCCGAGACGCCGGGATCGATCGGATCGTCGTCAACATGCATTATCTGGCTGATCAGATCGAAGCCTGGGCCGCACAACAGGACGATCCGCCGATTGTTCTGTCAGATGAACGCACCTCGCTGCTCGATACCGGCGGCGGGGTCGCAAAGGTGCTTGGCGCGCTTGGCGGCGGGTCGTTCTTTGTCTTCAACAGCGACTCATTTTGGGTCGACGGCTCAAAACCGGCCCTTGAGCGTATGCGAGCCCTCTGGAGTGATGATGACATGGACTGCATGTTACTGCTTGCCGACCCGGCGCACAGCGTCGGTTTCGATGGCGGCGCTGATTTCAGCATGGATGACGCGGGCCGGCTGCAGCGGTTCGGCGGTGACGGCAAGGGGTACATCTACTGCGGCTGTTATCTGGTATCGCCGCGGCTGTTTGCTTCGGCGCCTGACGGCGCGTTCTCCATGAACGTCCTGTGGAACGAGGCATTGGTCAAGGGCCGTCTGTTCGGCCTCGTCCATGATGGCCTGTGGTTGCATGTCGGCACGCCTGCGGCAATAAAAGAGGCTGAAGACGCACTTGATGGGCCAATGTAATGCGCGATGCGCCAGCCGGCACGCCACATGTCTACACCATCGCACCGGATCTCGACTTTACCCGGACGCTGGCTGACAACCTGCTGAACGGCAACCTGCCGGTGCCGGGTGGTGCGCGCCCCGATGAGCTGGATCTGGTAAACTGGACAATTCTGGTCCCGACCCGGCGTGCGGCACGCGCGCTGATGATGGCCTTCGTTGACGGCAGCGCCAGGGGCACACGGTTATTGCCGCGCATCCGGCCACTCGGCGATGTGGATGACGATGAGCTCGCCGCCGAGACCGTGCTTGGGGGTCTGCCCGAGCTGGATATCCCGCTGGCAATCGCACCATTGCAACGGCAGTTTCTGCTGGCCAGGCTGATCCTTGCCTGGGCGCACAACAATTCCGGCAATCAGCTTGCCAGGACGGTCAAATCAGCCACCGGCCAGGCGCTTGACCTGGCCGACAGCCTTGGCAATCTTATCGATGGCTTTGACAACGACGAGGTCGATCTCAATGTCATCGAGGCGCTGTTCGGTGCAGATTTGCCGGTACACAAGGCCGAGGTCTTGGGGTTTCTCGACGTCATTCGGGTCGAATATCCTGCCGCACTGGCCAATAGCGGGCTGAGCGGCGCCATGGCGCGGCGCAGCGCCCTGATCCGGGCTCAAGCCGATGTCATCAGCGCCTCACCGCCCAAGGGCCCCATCATCGCAGCAGGCTCTACCGGCTCGATCAAGGCAACGGCGGACCTGCTTAACCGGATCTGTCATCTGCCGCTGGGCGCGGTGATCCTGCCCGGGCTCGATGTCGATATGGATGACGACAGCTGGATGCAACTGGACCAGCAACACCCGCAATATGGCCTGAAGGAACTTCTGCAGACATTCGAAATCAAGCGCTGCAATGTCCGCCAATTGACCGGCGAACGCGGTGACCGGGCGGGTGGCGCGCGGTGCTGGCT
>JABDJG010000451.1 GCA_013002595.1 Hyphomicrobiales bacterium
ACGTGATCGATGTGATATCAATAGCTGGATGCGGGCGGAAAAGTGGTACCCACTTTTCCTCATCCAGCTTGCGGGACGAGGCCCATTTTGCCTATGGACGTCACTTTGAGCGTCTTGAAGGGGGCAACCCATCGGCGCCGCTCAAAGCTAGCCACAGACAAAATGGGCCGCGCCAGCACCGCAACCTAATTCCCCACACACCCTAGGCTGATGCAACAAATTCGTAAATATCCCCGGACCCATCATCTCCAGGGCTCACGGCTACAGCCTGGCGATGAGGATCTTGAGGCCGAGCCGGTCAGCGTGCTTCACGGATGCCATGTTGTCGTGGAGGAAAAGCTCGATGGGGCAAACTGCGCCATCAGTTTTGATGAAGACGGTAATCTGTTGTTGCAGAGCAGGGGACACTATCTGACCGGCGGACCGCGCGAACGCCATTTTGAACTGCTGAAGAATTGGGCGTCCGGGTTGGCCGGTCAGCTTCAACCTGTCTTGACCGACCGCTTCATCGTCTATGGCGAATGGATGTATGCCAAGCACACGATCTTTTATGATCGCCTGCCGCACTATTTTATGGAGTTTGATGTGCTCGACTGCCGCCATGAGCGCTTCCTGTCGACGAAGGCACGGCGCCAGCTGCTGCGCGGCCTGCCTTTGTGCCCGGTGCCGATCGTGCATCAGGGGGACGTCGGAAATGCCGATCAGCTGCACGAATTGATCGGTCCTTCGAGATATAAATCCGGCAGTTGGCGCGATGTCCTGGCTGAAGAAGCCGCCAAGCCGCCGCACAAGGCACCCATGGTCAATCACCAGACAGATCAGTCCGACCTGATGGAAGGCCTCTATATAAAGCTCGAAGACGAGGACACCGTGACCGGACGCTACAAGTTCGTCCGGGCAAGCTTCCTGACCACCGTGATGGAGTCGCAGAGCCATTGGCAGTCGCGGCCGATCTTGAAGAACCGGCTGGCCCCGGGGGCCGATCTGGGCATGGGCTCATGAACCCGGAAATTGCTGATGTTGTCCCCGGCGGGCCGGACTGGACCATCGATTGGTCGGCGATAGATGATCGCTTCGACTGGTTTCGGGCGCTTGAGGACTGTCCGCAGGACCCCACCCATCACGCGGAAGGTAACGTGCATGTTCATACCAAAATGGTGTGCGAGGCGCTGGCGGGCCAGCCGTCCTGGCGCGCACTGGAGGAAGGCGACCGGTGCTTGATGTTCTGGGCGGCCCTTTTGCACGACGTCGCCAAGCCACGATGCACAAGAACCGAACCGGATGGCCGTGTCAGGTCTCCCGGCCATTCCAGGCACGGCCAGATCATGGCCCGCAATATCCTGTGGCAACTGGGCCTGGACTATGCCGGCCGGGAGATGTTGTGCCATCTGATCACCCACCACCAGCTGCCGTTCTTTGCGATCGACAAACCAGACGCAGCGCGGCGGGTGCATCTGGTGAGTCACCAGACGCGCTGCGATCGCCTGGCGATGTTGGCGGAGGCCGATGCGCAAGGGCGCATTTGTGCCGATCAGGACCGGTTGTTCGACAATATCGAACTGTTCCGCGAGCTGTGCCGCCAGGAAAAGTGCTTTTCCGCCCCCCGGCGCTTTGCCTCGGATCATTCGCGATTTTGTTATTTTCGGATGCCTGACCGGTCACCGGACTATGAGGCCTATGACGACACCCGCTCACGTGTCACGATGCTGAGCGGTCTGCCGGCCTCAGGCAAGGACAGTTTCATTGCCCGTATGAGCGGTGATGCAACCATCGTCTCGCTGGATGCGATCCGCACCGAACTGAAAATCGCGCCCGATGACAACCAGGGCCCGGTCGTTGCAAGCGCCAGGGAGCGCGCCCGGCAGGCCTTGCGAACCGGCGCGCCGCTGATCTGGAACGCGACCAACCTGAGCCGGGAATTCAGGCAACCGCTGCTTGGCCTGTTTGCCGACTACAATGCGGCGGTGACGATCGTATACGCCGAGACCGGCCCGTCCGAGCAGGCCAGGCGCAACAATGAACGCCCCGAGCCGGTTCCAGGCCGGGTGCTTGAGCGCATGCTCGCGCGCTGGGAACCGCCTGATCTGACTGAATGCCATAGTCTCAAGATTTCGCTGAGCTGACCGTGATGACGCATCGCGCCAGTTTTCCCGCCTTCGATTGAGCACTGGTCTCGCCTCGCCAATCATCAGCTGGCATACTCATACCCATTGATTCGTTGGCGGCACGGGGGCATGCCGTATCCAAATTCAGACAAACTTTGTAGAGATAGATGGCGAAAGTTCACGACCTGTTCGACAAGCTGGAAGCAGAGATGGCACCAGAGACCGCCAAGGCGCGGGTAGCAAAGGGGCGCGCCCGTAGCGCCGAGGATGCATATACCGCCGCCGACATCGAGGTGCTCGAGGGACTTGAGCCGGTGCGCCGCCGGCCGGGCATGTATATCGGCGGCACCGATGAAAAGGCTCTGCATCACCTGTTTGCCGAGGTTATCGACAACTCGATGGACGAAGCCGTTGCCGGCCATGCCACCTTCATCGAGGTCGACTATGACGCTGACGGCTATCTCGTCATCTCCGACAACGGCCGCGGCATCCCGACCGATCCGCATCCCAAGTTCAAGTCGAAGTCGGCGCTCGAGGTCATCCTGACGACGCTTCATGCCGGCGGCAAGTTCGATTCAAACGTCTATGAGACCTCCGGCGGCCTGCACGGTGTCGGTGTCTCTGTGGTCAACGCGCTTGCCGAAACACTGGAAGTGGAGGTTGCCCGCAACCAGACGCTGTATCGCCAGACTTTTTCGCGCGGCCTGCCGACGTCGAAAATGGAAAACCTCGGCAAGGTCCACAACCGCCGCGGCACCCGTGTCAAATTCAAGCCCGACGAGCAGATCTTCGGCAAGGGCTGCGCCTTCAAACCGGCCCGCCTGTTCCGCATGGCCCGCTCCAAGGCGTATCTGTTTGCCGGCGTCGAGATCCGCTGGTCGTGCGATCCCTCGCACATTGGCGCCAAGGACGAAACGCCGGAAAAGGCCAATCTGCATTTTCCGGGCGGCCTCAAGGATTACCTGACCGAGCTGATCGACGGCAAGCCGCGGGTGACCGATGAAATCTTCGCTGGCAAGCAGACGCGGCCCGGCGGCCATGGCTCGGTCGAA
This sequence comes from Hyphomicrobiales bacterium, assembly GCA_013002595.1. Lineage (GTDB taxonomy): Bacteria > Pseudomonadota > Alphaproteobacteria > Rhizobiales > Aestuariivirgaceae > JABDJG01. Next base: position 3,158 of record JABDJG010000451.1, read on the forward strand.
TGGGCCATTGCCTGGTTCGGCGGCGGCGATGGCTTCCTCAACTCGTACTGCAACACCGTACCGACCACCGAGGGCGGGACCCACGAACAGGGCCTGCGCATTGCGCTGTCGCGGTCGCTCAAGAGTTACGGCGAGCTGAGCGGCAAGAAGCGCGCCAGCGTGATCTCGCCCGATGATGTCATGACAACGGCCGGCTGCATGCTGTCGGTGTTCATTCGCGAACCGGAATTCCAGGGCCAGACCAAGGAAAAACTCGCCACCATGGAGGCGATCAAGATCGTCGACACCGCGATACGCGATCATTTCGATCACTGGCTGGCCGGCCATCCCGCCCAGGCCGACAAATTGCTCGACTGGGTCATCGACCGCGCCGAAGACCGGCTGCGCCGCCGCCAGGAACGCGAGGTCGGCCGCAAGACCGCGATGCGCAAACTGCGCCTGCCGGGCAAACTGGCCGATTGCGCCGGGCGCGACCGGGTCGGCTCCGAGTTGTTTATCGTGGAGGGCGATTCAGCCGGCGGTTCAGCTAAACAGGCCCGCAACCGCTCCAATCAGGCCGTCCTGCCGCTGCGCGGCAAGATCCTCAATGTCGCCAGCGCCGGCAAGGACAAGATGAACGCCAATCAGCAGATCTCCGATCTCATCCAGGCGCTCGGCTGCGGCACCGGTGACCGCTACCGTGAAGAGGACCTGCGCTATGAGAAGGTCATCATCATGACCGACGCCGATGTCGACGGCGCCCATATCGCCTCGCTCCTGATCACGTTCTTTTATCAGGAGATGCCGGCGTTGATCGATCAGGGGCATCTCTATCTGGCCGTGCCGCCGCTCTATGCGCTGACCCAGGGCGCCAAGAAGGCCTATGCCCGCGATGATGCCCACAAGGATGAATTGCTGGCCAGCGAGTTCTCCGGCCGCGGCAAGGTCGAGATATCGCGCTTCAAGGGCCTTGGCGAGATGATGCCGGCCCAGTTGAAGGAAACCACGATGAATCCGGCCAAACGCACGGTGCTGCGCGT
>JABDJG010000475.1 GCA_013002595.1 Hyphomicrobiales bacterium
GTAATAGATCGCCCTAATCAGCCGGGCGCGCTCACCAAAAAACGCCAATAGTCTTTTGTAATCTATGTCGAAACCGAGTGACTTTGCAGTCGCGTAAAGATTCGAGCCGTCGACAAACAGCGCCACGCGCTCATCAGGATAAAAATGCATTGCGGACAAACACCTTTCATGAAATTAGACTTGTAAAAATGCATGGTTTTAAAAATTGTCGGCGGTTTGCGACTATGACCGGGACACAAATTGGCGCGACGCGATGATTCTTATAGGATTGGGCAGCAATGTGGAAGGCCCTTGGGGATCACCTGAGGACACCGTTCGCACAGCCCTTAACCGGCTGGATGGCGCAAAGACGAAGCTCGTTAAAGCTTCCAGACCGCTGTCGAGCAAACCGGTCGGTCCGATCGAGCAGGACGACTACATAAACGCTGCAGCGATCATTGAGACATCGCTCCAGCCAGAACAGTTGATGCAGCACCTGCATGATCTGGAATTGCAGTCGGCACGTCACCGCACCGTGCGGTGGGGACCAAGAACGCTCGATCTTGACCTGTTGGATTACGACGGTCTTGTCCATCATGGGCAGGGACAGGCCGAGGGCTGTCAAAAATCATTGATTCTCCCGCATCCTGAAATCGCCAAGCGCAGCTTTGTGCTGGCGCCGGTCGCCGAAATTGCCCCGGATTGGCGGCATCCTTTGACGCGCAAGACAGCGGCGGAATTGCTGGCTGAACTGGACGAGCGCCCCGATGCTTATCATTTCATTTAGGATAATTGTCAGCTCTTCGTTCGATATACGCCCGTTTAAGTCTTCCTATGCATAGTCCTCGCCGACAATTGACCTTGCGGTTGGTTTTCAATATCACAACCCGGCGCTTAAGCCTGAATTCCGGCGACACCTGTTGAGCTTAAGAAGGACGACCTTCATGAAATTCTGGACCACTTTTGGGACCGCTATGCTTGTTCTGGCATTTTCCGCAATGACGGCACAGGCCGGTCAAGTGAAATACAATTTTTCCGGCAGCACGTTTGAAGAACCTGACAAAAAGAAAAACCGGTCGGTTGGTTTTACATCCAGCTATCGCGGCAAGAAGACTGTTTCTTTCAACCGAAATGTCAAACCCGGCACCATCGTCATCAAGACCGGCGAACGGCGCCTCTATTATGTTCTGCCCGGCGGCAGGGCGATCAAATACGGTATCGGCGTCGGCCGGCAGGGATTTACGTGGCGTGGCCGCAAGCGCGTTAGCCGCAAGGCCGAGTGGCCCGACTGGCGCCCGCCGGCACGCATGATCGCGCGTGAAAAGAAAAAGGGCCGCAATTTGCCGGCATTCATGCCCGGTGGTATCAATAACCCGCTCGGCGCCCGCGCCATGTACCTTGGTGGCTCAATTTACCGCATCCACGGCACCAATCAGGCATCGACGATCGGCCAGGCTGTCTCAAGCGGCTGTATCCGCATGCGCAATGATGAAGTGACCGACCTTTACAAGCGGGTGCGCATCGGCGCATTGGTCATTGTCGAATAACCATCGCAGCTCTTGCAATTTTGCAGATTGGGGACTACATAGCTCCCCAATCTGCGAAATATTGCCAACATGGATAGGAGGCGAGCTGCATGGCGCGCGTCACTGTTGAAGACTGCATAGACAAACTTCCCAACCGGTTCGAGCTGGTTTTGATGTCGGCACACCGGGCCCGCATGGTGTCTCAGGGCGCCCCGCTGACCGTTGAGCGCGACAATGACAAGAACCCTGTCGTTGCCTTGCGCGAGATCGCCGATGAGACCATCGACCGCGAAGATCTGCGCGAAGACTTCGTTCACTCGATGCAAAAGCATGTTGAAGTTGATGAGCCGGAAGAAAGCGAAGTTCCGCTGCTGGCCGGTGGCGAAATCGTCACGCAGGAAGCTGCGCAAGATACGCCGGACGACTTTGAACGCATGACCGAGGAAGAATTGCTGCGCGGGCTCGAAGGCCTGCCGCCGGCTGAGAGCCCGGGCAGCCAGCGTTCGGGATACTGAATGCAGCGTCCCATCAGATAGTTAGTGTTAGAATGACTTGGCCGGGTGCAGATTTAGCACCCGGTCATTTTTTTGCTATACAGTCCATTATCAAACGTAGTCAGCCGATGACAGCAAGAGAGCCTCGCACGCACCATGATGCGCCAATACGAACTGGTCGAGCGTGTAACAAGCTATGACCCTGATGCCGATGAGGTTCTGTTAAACCGCGCTTACGTTTACGCCATGAAGGCCCATGGCCATCAAAAGCGTGCCTCGGGTGACCCATACTTTTCCCACCCCCTCGAAGTCGCGGCAATCCTCACCGAACTCAAACTCGACGATGCAACTGTCGTTGCCGCGCTGTTGCATGACGTGGTCGAGGACACAGAATCGACCCATCAGGAAATCGAGGAACTGTTCGGACCTGAAATCAGCCAGCTCGTTGACGGCCTGACCAAGATCAAACGCCTTGATCTCGTGACCAAGGAAGCCGCCCAAGCCGAAAACCTTCGCAAACTACTGCTGGCGGTGTCACGCGATGTGCGCGTGCTGCTGGTCAAACTGGCCGATCGCCTGCACAATATGCGCACCATTGAGTACGTCAAACAGGAAAAACGTGCCCGGATCGCCGAAGAAACGCTCGACATCTATGCACCGCTGGCCGGGCGCATGGGTATGCAGACGGTGCGTGAGGAACTGGAGAACATTTCTTTCCAGGTTCTGAACCCGGACGCATTCGAGACGATCAGCAGCCGGCTGGAGCGCTTGCGCGAGGAAAGCGGCAACATTCTCGCTGACATTGAAGTCGAACTGACCAAGCAGCTTGGCGAACAGGGCATAGAATCCGAGGTGACCGGTCGCGAAAAGCGGCCCTATTCGATCTGGCGCAAGATGGAACGAAAGCATTTGTCGCTTGGCCAGCTGTCCGATATCTTCGGCTTTCGGGTGATCGTTCCCACTATCGATGACTGCTACCACGCACTTGGTATTTCACATCAGGTCTGGCACGCGGTGCCGGGCCGGTTTAAGGACTACATCTCCACACCCAAGCAGAACGACTATCGCTCATTGCACACGACGGTGATCGGGCCGCACCGGATGCGTGTCGAACTGCAGATCAGAACCTGGGCAATGCACGATATTGCCGAGCGCGGCATTGCCGCCCATGGTCTTTACAAAGATGCACCCAACGCCAAGATGGCAGAGGCCGGATCGGTTGTGCCGGCCACCGAGACCAATGCTTACCGCTGGCTGCGTCGCCTGCTGGATTTATTGGCAGAGGGCGACAGCCCAAAGGAGTTTCTCGAGCACACCAAGCTTGAGCTGTTCCATGATCAGGTATTCTGCTTCACTCCCAAAGGTGATCTGATCGCGCTGCCAAGCGGGGCCAATGCCATTGATTTTGCCTATGCCGTGCACACGGACATCGGAAACAGCTGTGTTGGCTGCCGTGTCAACGGACGTCATGCGCCATTGATGACCGAACTGCAAAATGGCGATGAAGTCGAGATTATCCGTTCCAAGGCCCAGAACCCGCCGGCAGCATGGGAAGGACTTGCCATCACCGGCAAGGCGCGCGCTGCGATTCGCCGCGCAACCCGGCTTGCGGTCAGAAATCAGTATGCCGGACTCGGCAAGGAAATCCTCGAGCGCGCCCTCAGTCGCCACGGAGCACAATTTTCCAAAAAGAAGTTTACCCAGGCTCTTCCGCGCCTCGGCGTCAGCGCCACCGATGATGCTCTTGCGGCCATCGGGCGTGGCGAAATGGCCAGCAGCGATGTCCTGAAGGCGCTTGGCATTGAAAGCGAAATCAAGACCACAAAGAAGGCACCAAAGCCGGGCCGGCGTGGCAAAGCCGGCGCAAAGAAGCGCTCGATTGCCGTTCGCGGTGTCAGCGAAGACCTGCCGATTTCTATTTCGAGCGATACCGGGGCGGTGCCTGGCGAGCGCATCGTCGGCATCCTCACCCCCGGCAAGGGCATCACGATCTATCCGATATTTGCCCGCGCGCTGCAGGAATATGAAGATGAACCCGACCGCTGGGTTGATCTGACCTGGGATGAGCGCGAGGAAAACGAGCGTTATCCCGCCCGGATAAAAATACTCGTGCACAACGAAGTTGGTGCCCTTGCCCAGGTTGCCCAGGCGATCGGTGAGAATGACGGCAATATCGAGAATCTGCAGATGGTGACCCGCGCGGCCGACTTTTATGACCTCGATTTGTCGATCGAAGTACTGGATGTCCGCCACCTGAATAGAATCATGGATGCATTGAGTGCCCAGTCTCTGGTGAATTCGGTGACCCGATCGAACGCCTGATCCTACAAAATGCAGTAATTTGAGCGGCAAAGACCCATGATTTGGCAACTCGATGGTTGCATTTATCGGCGCGCTCGCTAAATCATGACATAGGGTGGGTTTGGCGACATATTTTTTAGGATGGCCTGCATGATGAGCCAGCAGCAAGTGCTTGACGAATTCCGCGCGTGCGGAGCCTTGCTTGAGGGCCATTTCATTTTGACATCAGGCCTGCACAGCGGCACGTATCTCCAGTGCGCCCGCGTGGTCATGGAAGCAGATCGCGCTGACAAGTTGTGCGCCGAGTTGCGCCGCCGCGTCCAGGAAACGATAACCGACCGGATTGATCTGGTCGTCTCGCCGGCCATGGGCGGCGTTGTCGTTGGCTACGAAATGGGTCGACAATTATCGGTCCCGGCAATCTTTTTTGAACGAGTTGACGGTAAATTGGTCCTGCGTAGAGGGTTCGAAATTCCGCAAGGGACCAATTGCCTAATGGTCGAAGACATTGTCACAACAGGATTGTCGTCTCGCGAATGCATTCAGGGCATCCGCGATGCTGGCGGCAATGTCGTTGGTGCCGCATGTCTGATTGATCGCTCTGGTGGCCAAGCTGATGTCGGTGTTCCATTGGTCAGCCTGGCAGGCCTCAACATTGCAACCTATGAGGCAGACGCGTTGCCGGCAGAGCTTGCCGCGCTGGAGGCGGTCAAGCCGGGCAGCAGGGGAATGCAGTGAGTTGGGTGTGTAGAGAATTTGAGTAAGAAGTCCGTTTAGATGCTTTTTAAACCAAGACAGAAACCATCAATGCTGCTGCGGGCGCAGAATTTGCTGTGGCCGCGTTCCGGAATCCGCCGGGCGTATACGTATCTGTGGCACCGTATAATCCGCATCCGCGGCACCCCGCATGTCATTTCCCTGGGGTTGGCGGCAGGCGCGTTTTCGTCCTTCACCCCATTCGTTGGGTTTCATTTCATTCTCGGCGGGCTGGTGGCGCTGATTGTCGGCGGCAACATCTTGGCGTCAGCGCTCGGTACGTGCATCGGCAACCCGCTGACATTTCCGTTTATCTGGCTGTCGACCTTCAACCTCGGCGGTTTTCTCTTGGGCTATGATCAACGCGAGGCGATCAATCTGGCATTGCCGGACGGTGCATTTTTGATGTTGTTCAAGAACCCGGTCGGTTTTTTCGAGGCGTTCGCAAACGCAGTCGGGCCGGTGTTGTGGCCGATGATGCTTGGCAGTATTCCGCTTGGCCTGATCACCGCAGTGATCGTGTACTTTGCGGCCTATCCGGTGGTGGAAAGTTATCAGCACCGTAGGAAGGAAAAACTGCTGCGGCGCAAATTTGCCGGCCCAAACGCGTCTAAGACCTCATGATTCTGGGTCTGGGAAACGACATCGTCGATATTCGGCGAATTGAAAAGACCCTTGAACGGTTCGGCGATCGCTTCGTCACCAGAATCTTTACGGAAATTGAACAGAAAAAATCTGATCGCCGCGCCGCGCGCGCTGCATCCTATGCCAAGCGGTTTGCCGCAAAAGAAGCCTGTTCGAAAGCCCTGGGGACCGGATTCCGCAAGAATGTCTACTGGCGCGATCTCGGCGTCGTCAATGAACCAAGCGGCCGCCCGACATTCAAGTTGACCGGTCCGGCGCTTGAACACCTGAAACGTATGACCCCGGAAGGTCACGACGCACAAATTCATTTGACGATTACCGATGACTACCCATATGCACAGGCAGTTGTAATTATTTCTGCGGTTGCCAGATCGTTGTGACTTTACCGCTACACTTGTGATGTGATGATGGCCAATAACGGCCTCGAACATTGCGGCTTGGACATTCAAAGGTTATATGGCAGTGCATTGTGCACTCCGGGTAATCGAAATTGCGGCTCGACCTGGCGCGCGTTCACTCCGGATCTTCCTGGTCCTGAATGATTATCCGCCAAAGGCTCACGTGGGGCAGATTCTGCTCGGAAACTCATCTGGAATGGTCCGCGTTGAGCCCCCAAGAATACATGGAACCGAAATGGTGACCGAGACTGAAGAAGCGAAAAAGCACCCAGAGGAAGGCATATGGGAAACCGTGAAGGTTGTTTTCCAGGCGCTTCTTATCGCGTTGGTGATCCGCACCCTGTTCTTTCAGCCGTTCAATATTCCGTCCGGTTCCATGATCCCGACTTTGCGTGTCGGCGACTATCTGTTCGTCAACAAGTTCAGTTATGGCTACGGTCCATACTCGTTCAACATGTCCCTGTCACCGTTCGGCATTCAACTGTTCAAGTTTGGCCCGATGCCGTTTGAAGGCCGGATCATGGCGTCTGAGCCAAAGCGCGGCGATGTCGCTGTGTTCAAACTGCCAACTGACAATGATACCGATTATATCAAGCGGATCATCGGCTTGCCCGGCGACAAGATCAACGTAACCGGAGGGGTGCTGACGATAAATGGTCAAGAGGTGCCGCGCACCAAAACCTCCGACTTCATCGACAGTGATCCAGGTGCGATCCCACCGACCGCCCAGTATACAGAAACGCTTCCCAATGGCGTCAGTTACAACACACTCGACCAGAACCCGTATTCTTCGGCAGATAATGCCGGAACGTTTATTGTGCCCAAGGGCCACTACTTCATGATGGGCGACAACCGGGACAATTCGCAAGACAGCCGTTTTCCCGACGTGGGCTATGTGCCGTATGAAAACCTGGTTGGCAGAGCGATCATCATTTTCTACTCCCACAACAACAGTGCGCGGTTCTGGGAAGTTTGGCGCTGGCCGTTGGCGATCCGCTGGTCGCGTTTGTTCGATTCCGTGGACTAGAGCGGTTCATTGTTATATTGAATCATTTGACCGGGTTTTCGCGTTTGCTGGCTAGGCTGAGTCCGCGCCGTGGTCTGGCCGACCACAAGTGGGTTGAAACGACGTCAAGCGGGCGCGAAAACCTGGTCTGCGTCATGTCGAAGCTGCGCTTTGAGCACGATGGACCAAATCGGCCCATCGGACGTCGTTACGAAACTTGCCCGATACCACACATCGCGCTGCGTTCCGTAACTAGTCGAGTGAACCGATTTGGACCATCAAATGGTTCAATATAACAATGAACCGCTCTAACGTGATTACCAAGCCGAACGCCGACATTGCAGCCGAATTTACCGAACGGACCGGATACGAATTTTCTGATGTCGAGCTTCTGCTCGGTGCGCTGACCCATCCAAGTTACACTGGCAGCACAGCCGATGATTATCAAAGGATGGAGTTTCTGGGCGATCGGGTGCTCGGCATCATCGTTGCAGAAGATCTGTACCGGCGTTTTCCTGAAGCCCGCGAGGGCGATCTCGCCCGGCAGTTCAATTACCTCGTGCGAAAGCAAACCTGCGCGGCGGCGGCCCGGACGATTGATTTGGGTAGTTTGATCAGATCGCAGTCGACCGCGCAGGGCGCATCCGTCATGTCAATGCGCATACTCGGCGATTCCTGCGAGGCTGTCATTGCCGCAGTCTATCTCGATGGAGGATTTGCCGCTGCCAGCCAGTTCGTTCACAAGCTGTGGCAACCGTTCCTGGCACAGTCTGAGACCGCCACCCGCGATGCCAAGTCGTTGCTGCAGGAGTGGTCGCTGGGTTTGGGGCTGGGGGTGCCGAGTTACAAGGTCATATCCCGCAGCGGCCCCGATCACGCGCCCGTGTTCAAGATACGGGTTCGTCTGCCTGAACATGAGCCGGTTTTCGGTGAGGCCACATCCAAGCGAAACGCCGAGCAGGAGGCTGCCCAGGCTTTCATCGAGGCAAATGGTATTGAGACCGAATGACGAGCCCACCTGACAACGCCATGACCAGATGCGGATTTGCCGCCATCATCGGCGCCCCAAATGCCGGAAAGTCGACGCTCATCAACCGGCTGGTGGGGGCCAAAGTCTGTATCGTCACCCATAAGGTTCAAACGACCAGGGCGCGTATCCGAGCGATTGCCATCAAGGATCTGACGCAGATTGTATTTGTCGACACCCCCGGTATCTTTGCACCCAAGCGCACACTCGATGAGGCGATGGTGGCCGCAGCCTGGGACGGTGCAGAAAACGCAGATACCGTGGTACTGCTTATCGATGCAAAATCCGGGTTGACAGATGAGGCCCGTCAGATTGTCGGACAATTGGCCAAAGCTGGCACAAAGGCGGTGCTGGCACTCAATAAGATCGATCTGGTCAAGCGCGAACAGCTCCTGGCAATCGCCGATGCGTGTAACCAACTGCATTCGTTCACCGATACGTTCATGATCAGTGCAGAAACCGGAAGCGGCGTTGAAGACCTCAAGAACCACATCGCTGACAGGTTGCCCGTCGGGCCGTGGCTTTATCCCGAAGACCAGATCGCCGATCTGCCCATGCGGCTGCTCGCGGCTGAAATCACACGTGAAAAACTCTATTTGCGTCTACATCAGGAATTGCCCTATGCATCGACGGTCGAAACCGAGAGCTGGAAGCAGCAAAAAGACGGATCGGTTCGTATAGAGCAGGTCATCTATGTTGAACGCGAGAGCCAGCGCAAGATCGTACTGGGCAAGGGCGGCCAGACCATCAAGGCGCTGGGCCAAACCGCCCGCAAGGACATCGCCGAGGCCATTGACCAGCCGGTCCATCTGTTCTTGTTTGTCAAGGTGCGCAAGAATTGGGGATCCGACCCTGAACGTCTCAAGATGATGGGGCTTTAGCATTGGGTCGGCACCAGCCCGCGCCCTCGCCCAACCACCCATATGGTATCCTT
>JABDJG010000005.1 GCA_013002595.1 Hyphomicrobiales bacterium
CCATGTGAACGTGATTGGATATGTTGCACGGGGTCTTGGAGACGTAGTGTGATGCGGTGGCGGAAAAGCCCAGATTGAGTGTCCCGGGCGGGACGATCGGCTGATGGAACGATGTGCCCGATGCATAGACGTACAGGTTGTCGATCTCATCGTAGTAGCTCTTGATGTCGGTCAGGCCGTGGATCATCTGGAAGACTTGCGAGAAATCATTGCGCGGCAAATCGGTGTAGATCATCTCTATCGGCCGGGAAGCAGCCTTGGTGCGGACATGGGCCAGCACCTTGCGCCACAGATCAACGGATGTTCCGCCATCAGCAGCGCCCATGTCGGTGATCCGGAACATCGAACCATCATCAGCCAGGTCCATGCGATCAACGGCATCGATGACCATGCCGCTGGCATTGTCCATGACATGCTTGGCGCCAACCGTTGCCTTTGAATAGTAGCCGGCGCCCTTCATGGACATAAAGCCGGCTGTTGATTTTTGTGACACTTATCGCTCCCTGCCCCTTCGTGTTTGTGTTTAGGGTCCGTACTCAATAAATCCTTACCATTCTGTTTGGTTATGAGGGCTCGAATGCAGGTAAACAAGCGCAAGATAATGCTGGGTGCCTTATCGAGCATTGTTTGCCTGCAGGCGGGCCCTCATAACCAAACCCTCAAGGGCGCGGCATATTTGCCTCCTGAGTACGTTGGACAGGCTTGAAAACGGCTAGGTATCCGGCGCCTGTCCGCCTTCTCAGCAGGCAAATCTGCCAGCGCAGAATGGCAAGGATTTATTGAGTACGGACCCTAGCGCAATGAAGCTGAAACACCGTGCCGGGTCAAACATCAACTTGACCGATTGCCCAATGATCCACGACCGCGCTAGATACGCGGGCAGTTCATATGGAGATTCCTCAATGGCCGGACCCCTGACCAACATCCGCGTACTCGATCTATCGCGCATCCTTGCCGGCCCGTGGGCCAGCCAGACGCTGGCCGACCTCGGCGCGGACGTCATCAAGGTCGAGCGGCCCGGCAGCGGAGATGACACCCGTGCCTGGGGACCGCCCTTTGTTGACGGCCCGGATGGCGAACCGGGCGATGCGGCGTATTTCCTGTCAACCAATCGCGGCAAGCGCTCGATCACCATCGACATGGCCGTGCCGGAGGGGCAAGACCTGATCCGCCAACTGGCGCAAAAATCGGACGTCGTTATCGAGAATTTCAAGGTTGGCGGCCTGAAGAAATATGGTCTCGACTATGACAGCCTCAAAACCGATCACGCCGGCATCATCTATTGCTCGATCACCGGTTTCGGTCAGGATGGGCCGTATGCGGCCAGGGCCGGCTATGATTTCATGATCCAGGGCATGGGCGGCATCATGTCGATCACCGGTCAACCCGATGGCGCGCCCGGCGCCGAGCCGATGAAGTCGGGCATGGCTTTTGCCGACATCTTCACCGGACTGTATTCGGTGATCGGCATTCTGGGGGCGTTGCAGCATCGCGACAAGACCGGGCAAGGCCAGCATATCGATATGGCCCTGCTCGATGCACAGGTTGCGGTGCTGGGCAATCAGGCGCTCAATTATCTGGTCGGCGGCACCGTGCCGACGCGGCTCGGCAATGCACACCCCAACATTGTGCCCTATCAGACCTTTGCAACGGGTGATGGACACATCATCATCGCCATTGGCAATGACCGGCAGTTCCGGACCTTCTGCGCGCTTGCCGGTGTACCCGAGCTTGGCAAGGACGAGCGGTTCATGGACAACCGCAGCCGGGTGAATAACCGCGATGTGCTGGTACCGCTGCTGGTGCAAGCGGTCAAAATGAAAACAACCGCCGAGTGGATCGACATTCTCGAAGAAGAGGCGGTGCCGTGCGGACCGATCAATTCAATCGATCAGGTTTTCGCCGACCCGCAGGTTGTCGCCCGCGGGTTGCAACTGTCGATGCAACGGGCCGACGGCACGCAAACGCCGGGGGTTGCGAACCCGATCCGCTATTCACAGACACCGATCGATTATACCCGGCCTGTGCCGGCACTTGGCAGCAGTACCGATGAGGTTCTTGGCCAAGTGCTCGGCCTCGATGCAGCGCAAATCACGGCGTTGCAATCCAGTGGTGTCGTTGGACCAAGTAATCAGTCGTAGCCGGGCGGCGGCGTGAAACTGTAGTACTCGCGCTCCAGCGCCCGGGCGAAGGCAATCGATGTCAGGTCGAGGTGATGGCCGGTGATAATCTGAATACCGACCGGCAGTCCTTCGTTCGTCAACCCGATCGGCGCCGACGTTGACGGCAGATAGAAACAGCCCGAATAGCCGGCCCAGAACATCTGGTCGGTGACAGGGACCTGCTTGCCGTTGACAACGATGGTGCGTTCGTGGCGCTCACCTTCGTGATCGTGCGGGAAAGCGGCGGTTGAAGCCGTTGGGCACAACAGGACATCATAGTCGTCAAAGAAACTGTCCCAGACCTGGCGCAGCTGATGGCGGCGATTATCGTAGGTCAGCCAATCGCGCTGCGACATGGTGTACCCACGCACCATGTTTGCGTAATAGCTGTGATCATCTGCCGGCAACGCGTCGGCGGTGGCCCGGTTGGCCAGGAATTCATCGTCGCTCTGCGACCGGCTGGTGGCCGCGCGCAACAGCGCGATGTAGGTGTCGTGCGCCTCGCGGTCATCAAAGTCCGGCTTGGCGGTCATCGATAGCGTCTGCACCCTGGGCTCCAGAAAGCGGGTCAACCCGGCGATGAGTTTCTTGACACTATCGTCGACCTCGGCGACTTCGCTCTCCAGCATGACGGCGACGCGAAAATCCTTCAGCCGCCTGGCGCGAGGCTTGGGAAGCTTGAATTTCACCCCGCGTGCCGCGACACCGTCCGGGCCGGCGAGGATCTTCATGGCCAGCTTCAGATCCTTAGCACTGCGGGCCAATGGGCCGGCAACCGTGATGTCGGACTGGACCACAATACCGGGCAGCGAATGACCTGTATACGGCACCAGACAATAGGTCGGTTTATGGCCGTAAATCCCGCAATAGTGCGCCGGATTGCGGATAGACGACCCGATATCGGACCCGATGTCGAGGCCGGTCATGCCGGCAGCCAAAGCGGCCGCTGAACCACCGCTTGACCCTCCCGGCACTTTCGTCACGTCCCAGGGGTTGTTGGTGGTGCCGTAGATATCGTTGAAGCTTTGCCAATCGGATAGCATGAACGGCACATTGGTCTTGCCGTAAACGATCGCGCCGGCGGCCTGGAGCCGCTCAACCGCACAGGCGTCAGTGCCGGCGATGTTGTCCTTGTGTGCCGGGACGCCCCAGGTCGTCGGCGTGCCGGTCCAGTTAAAGCTTTCCTTGATGGTCATCGGCAAACCATCGAGCGGTCCGGCAGCTGCGCCCTTGGAAAGGCGTTGGTCGGCCGCCATGGCGGCCTTGCGGGCCCGGCCTTCCTCGCACACGACGATGGCGTTCAGTGCAGGGTTGTATTTGTCCTTGCGGGCCAGGAAATGATCGAGCAACTCGACCGACGAAATTTCCCGGCTGCGCAACATCCTGGCCAATTGCACGGCCGAGCGAAAATGTATGTCATCTGATTGAGGCATCGTGCGCACCTTGTCAGACCATGGCGATGATGTCGATCTCTATGCCCATGTCCTCGTAGGCCAGCCACGGCACCGGGATGCCGGTTGTTGCAGGACCTGGAGCCGAAAAATGTCCGAAACGCGCCCGCAGGTTGTCTTTCCACTCCGCTTCGCCTGCCGTGCCGGAATAGAACGTATTGATCTTTACGACATGCTCAAAGCCGAGGCCGAATTCCGCCAGGACGCGGCCGATGTAGGCCATGGCATGATTGGTTTGCGCCACCGGATCGCCGATCGCCAGGACACTGGCATCGGGCGCGAGCGGGACCTGACCACCAAGGAACACCAGGTCGCCGCAACGCACGCCATGGCGGTACGGCAGATGCACCGGCCAGTCCCAGTGGCCATCGGGCCAGACATGGCTGCGCGGCAAACGGGCGCCATCGGTGCTGCGCATGGCGATCACATCGTTCTTGATCATGACGTCTGCGGGCCACAGTCTCGGCAGCGAGATGCCGGTCGCGGCCGGTCCCGGTTCATTGTAGAAACTGGCGCGCAGCAGGGCAGGCTCGGCCCAGATCTCGGCCTCGCCCGGTTCGACGTTGAAGACATTGGTCTTGACCGTATCGTGAAGGTCGGCGCCAAGCTGGCGCAACAGGCTGTCGATGTGAGAAAGGACGATGCGGCTCTGGCCGGTCAATGAACCTGCAGACGGCACGTTGCCGGTTGCGGTGCGCGCCGTCACACCGCTGGTGAAGATCATCTCGCCAATGCGCAGGGCGTGTGAGAAGGGTGCCGGTAGGGGATGCAGCACAGCGTCCCAGGCGGCGGTGCGGGCAAGCCGTTCACCGTTGTGGCCGCGCATCGCGATGGCCTCGATCTCGATCAGCCAGTCGGCAACAACCAGCGCCTCGACGGGAACCAACGTGATGGCCGGACCAGGGCCGGCAAGGCCGCCAAGGCAGGTGCCCAGATGGGCGCACAATGCATCTTCGTCGATGGAGCCGTCCGTAACATAGAACACCGTCAGCTTGGCAAGGTCGGACAGATCAAGGCCAGCCGCGACCAGAACGCCGGACACGTCAGTGACCGCTGCCGCAGCCTGGCCGTGAAGATCGCCCGGGCAGCTGACAATCCAGTCCTTGTCGAGATCGACCTGGCCGGTGACAAAGATCATTGCGCCGCAGCGAACGGCCTGGCTATAGGGCAAATCGGGATCGGCAACCCAATGATCGGCGGGATTTATGTGTTTTCGCGGCAGCATGCCAATTCGCCTTGTTTTATATGAGGTTATGCCCGGCGACTGGCATCTTGATTCAAAGCTATTGCTTATGCAACCCCGTCCGGCAGGACCTCTTTGCGCTTGGCCATGAAGGCCTGCAGGGCCTCATCGATCGCCGGGTCGAGACCAGGCTCCTTATAGTCCTGCAGGACCCGTTTCCAGATACCGTTGGCGCGCGTTGCTGCATCCATTTCGCCCTCGACCTGCCACTGTTCGAAGGAATTGTTGTCGGCAACCCGCGAACGGTAAAAGGCGTTTTCAAAGTTGGCCTGTGTGTGAGCGGTGCCGAGGAAATGGCGGCCTTCTTCGGGCGGCCTGTCACCGATCTCGGCAATCGGTTCCATCGCCTGGCCGTTTTCCGAAAGATCAATGCCACGGGCGAACGCCTGCATGATGCCGAGCTGGTCTGCATCGATCACGAACTTCTCGTAGGACGAGACCAGTCCGCCCTCAAGCCAGCCGGCCGAGTGAAGCGCAAAGTTCACGCCGGCCAGGAGCGTCGGCATGATGGTGTTGGAGCTTTCGTGGGCAGCCTGTGCATCTGGCAGCTTGGAGCCGCACAGCGATCCGCCGGAGCGGAACGGCACGCCGAGCCGGCGGGCCAGCTGGGCAGCGCCGAACAATACGTGCGCCGGTTCCGGCGTACCGAATGTCGGGGCGCCGGACTGCATCGACATCGAGCTGGCAAAGGTGCCGAAGACAACAGGCGCGCCCGGGCGTACCAGTTGGGCAAAGGCCATGCCGGCGGACGCTTCAGCAAGGATCTGTGTCAAGGTTCCCGCAACGGTTACCGGCGACATGGCACCGGCCAGAATGAACGGCGAGATAACGCAGGCCTGCCCTGCCCTTGCATAGACCTTGAGCGCGCCAACCATGGTATCATCGAACACCATTGGTGAATTGGCGTTGATCAGGTTGATCATGACGCAGTTCTGGTCAACGAACTCTTCGCCAAAGACCATGTTGGCCATGGCGACTGAATCTTCCGCCCGCTCAGGGGCTGTGACCGAGCCCATGAAGGGTTTATCGGAATAGCGGATATGGCTGTAGACCATATCGAGATGCCGCTTGGCGACCGGGATGTCGACCGGTTCGCACACCGTACCGCCGGAATGGTGGATCGAGGAGGCCGAATAGGCCAGTTTGACGAAATTGCGGAAGTCTTCAATAGTTGCATAACGCCGGCCGCCTTCAAGATCGCGCACGAAGGGCGGGCCGTAGACCGGCGCAAAAACCGTTGCATCGCCGCCGATCTGGACCGAGCGCTCGGGATTGCGGGCATGCTGGGTAAAGATGCTTGGGGCGGTCTTGATCAGCTCACGGGCCATGCCGCGCGGCAGACGGACGCGCTCGCCCCTGACATCGGCGCCGGCGTCCTTCCACATTTGAATGGCCTCGGCATCGTCGCGGAAATCGATACCGGTTTCCTGCAATACCGTGTCGGCGTTATGCTCGATCAGCGCCAGACCTTCTTCGGACAGCACCTCGTAAACCGGTATCTGCCGCTTGATGTAGGTCAGCTGGGTTTGCGCCTTGCCAACGCGGGCTGCGCGCCTGGCCTCGGCGCCGCCACCGGCACGGCGCGAACGACGGCCGCCACCGGCGCCATCAGGCGCTTTCACTTCTGTCAGATCACTCATGATCTATTCCCTTGTTGAGGAAATTTCACCATGAGTGAGTAGATAGACCCGTCGCCCTGGCTCAAGTCAATGCGAAACGCCTCCTTGTCGGCTGGAAACGACGCATATTGCCTTTGAATGACCATCTGCACCGCTGTGGGGGCAGATGCAGGCTTTGCATTGAAAAATGGTCAGCGGACGTCGAGCTTGGCAACCACGCTTGCGCCGGCACCCAGATGGGTGAACAGGGCGCTCATCTTGTTACCGCCTTTTTTTATGACCGAGCTGAAATTGGAGCGCAGCAGCTGGGCGAGCCAGACGTTCTGGACGTTCACATCGGAGACCTTGCCGCGCTTGATGCGAAAGATGACCTTTTGCGGCGGGCGGCCGCCCAGTTGATTGAGCTTGCCTTCAACGGTCTTGCCCCGGCACCTGACCGTTTCGACCGAACTGGCGCGGAATTTCTTGGAAAAGCTGGCAAGGGTTTTCGAGACGTAGCTGCTGGTCAGCTTCACATAGGTGCCTTCTTGGGCTTTGGGCAGTTTCTTGCGGTGTTTGCCGAGCGCGAACAGGGCGATGGAGCGCATATCGGCATGCTTGCGCAATGCGCTGGCAAAGGCTGATGGCGATTTGGTCCTGGCGGCCTTGACCAAGGCGTTGCCGGCCCGTTCAGCAACGGCGCCTGCCGGACACGGCGCCGCTTCGACGGTCGTCACGTTGACGGAAAAGCCCAGCATTATGGCGGTGGTCAGCGCCATTGCGGTTCGGCGGGATGGCATGCTGGCAAGAATAGTTGTCGATGCACTCATGTTTTGGCGGCTCCTTGTTGTTGCCTGGGGTGCGCCATCATTCAGCACAGCCTCAGTGCCCTTGCCCGTCCCATACCGACGTTTCGTAGCGGCAACAATAATCACCGTGTGAGCAGTTGCAAGTGCGATTTGTCATTGGACGGCGGCAAATCAACAGGCAAGATGTTGACAATCGAACTACATAATGATATAAAGATATTGTTATGTGAAAGGGAATGCCGTGACAACACTCTCCCAACGCGCCTTCAACGCCAACCGCAGCGGCGCGCCGATCACCGTGTCGTTTGAGGCCTTTCCAGCCCGCAATTCCGCCGATCTGAAGGGTCT
>JABDJG010000019.1 GCA_013002595.1 Hyphomicrobiales bacterium
GAATAGCGCCTGGGTCGAGGTGTAGCAGACGAACCGGTCATTGGTCTCAGGTGCCGCAATCGCCCCGTTGGTCTCGACCGGCGCCTGTTCGATCGGCGACATCTGGTAGCGCCCTTCGATGATCTGGTCGGCTTCGGCAAACCCCTTCTCGACATCGCCGAACCGCAGTTTTTGATGGTCGTATTTGTCGTGATAATCGAATGTGTTGTTGGGATATGTTTCATTGACGATGGGCGCGTCTGGCTTGAGCGCTTCTTCGACATCAAGCACGTGCGGCAACACGTCATAATCGACCTTGACAGCAGCAACCGCATCGCGCGCCTGCCGTTCCGTCTCCGCGACAATCGCCAGCACCGGCTCGCCGACATAGGCAACCTTTTCGGTCGAGATCAGCGGTTCGTCATCGCGCCCAAAATCGAGCAAGCTCAACAAGGTATTGATATTGTGAGAAACATCCGAGCCGCGAATAATTCTGACCACACCGGGCATGCGTTCGGCCTGGGAGGTGTCAATGCCGCGAATGCGGGCATGGTGATGCGGACTGCGAACGCAGCGCACATGCAAGAGGCCTTCGAACAGGTGATCATCGAAGAACGGCGACCGGCCGGTCACATGACCCAAAATATCCTGGCGCCGCGTCGGCTTGCCGATCTCGTTGAGATTGTCATCGCGCTCATCGGCGAACAGGTCTTTGCGGAGTTCCACGGCCATGGCCAAAGGGTCCTTTATGCGGTTCGCTGACCTGAGCCTCGCTGGGCGGCATCGAGGATCGCGTTGATGATGGGTTCATAGCCGGTGCATCGGCAGATATTGCCGGAGATCGCCTCGATGACGTCGTCACGGCTCGGGTTCGGATTGCGGTCCAGCAGCGCTTTTGCCGCCATCAGCATACCCGGTGTGCAAAAACCACACTGGGCAGCAAAACCGTCCATGAAGGCGTCCTGTAGAGGATCGAGGCCGCCGTCACGCGCCAGGCCGCCCGTTGTGGATATCTGCCGCCCTTCCATGGTCTCGGCCAGCACCAGGCAGCTGAGATGCGGCTCGCCATCAACCAGTACAGTGCAGGCCCCGCAGGTGCCCTGCCCGCAGCCGTACTTCGGTGACAGGTCGCCGATCCCCCGGCGCAGGACATCGAGCAGGTTCTGCCCGTCATCGACGAACACCGCCTTGTCGGCGCCGTTCAGCTTGAACTGTACCGGTTTCTTGGTCATGACGCTGCCTCCAGCAACAAACGCTTGAGATGAACCGGCGCCACTTCCTTGCGGTACCAGGAAGACGCAATGGCATCGGTCGGCGGCTCGATGCCGTTGGTAGCTGCTGCCACGGCCTGGGCGATTCCGGCCTCATCGAGCGTCTTGCCTTCAAGCGCCTGTTCGACAGCCGGCACCCGGACCGGGGTATCCGCCATCGAACCATAGGCAATGCGCGCGCCCGATATGCGCTCCGATGCCTGAGGCAGATTGGCCGCGATGGTCAGCAGCGAAATACCCTTTGGCTTGACCCGGCTGACCTTCCTGAACCGGAACGCGCCCTGCTGCGGCCGGGTCAGCGTTACCGACAGGACGACCGGTCGTGGCTCACGCTCGCGGTCGCGCAAGAGGTCTGCCAATGCCTGCTGTTGATTGCCGCTGGCCAGCGTCACCGTCGCATCGAGCGCCAGCAAGGCGGTGGCCAGATCACCATACGGATGCCAGGCGAACAGGTTGCCGCCGACGGTCGCCATGTTGCGGATGGCCGGCCCGCCGACCGACTTGGCAGCTCGATGCAGAAAGGCCAGTTCGCCATGGCCGAGGATCTGCGCCATGGTGACACCGGCGCCGATCACCACGCGATCGCCTTGCACCTGGACCTGCCTGAGGACCGGGTCCCTGGCCAACAGGACGCTCGAGAACGACTGATTGCCCTCATTCACCGCCCGCATGATCCAGGTGCCGCCGCCCATGAACCGCGCCGCTCGGTCATTGCTGAGCACCTGAGCGGCTTCTGCCGCGGTATCGAAGGTTTTGACACTCACGCTCATTCCACTGTTTCCCTAAGCCGCTGCCAGATGGGCGCGAATGGCCTCAAATCCGGCTTCGTAAATCTGCTCGCCGACCATCGCAGACATCTCATCGGCCCGACCATTCGGCGCCGAGAACGAACTCTCCCAGTGCCAGAACGTCCGGTCGCCATCGGTGACCGGCAACAGGCGCACATGCGAGACGTAATTGAACAGCGGCACCGGCGTATCGAGCAGGCAATAGCTGTAGGCAAGGTCGATATCGGACAGCGACAAAAGCTGCTCACGCAGAAGCGATCCGTCGGTCAGGTGGAACCGTCTGACACAACCGACACAATCGGATGCCCGCCCGCGCTCGATCTGGCTGTCGGCAACGGCTGGATGCCAGCGGTCGTGGCCGTTGAAGTCGCGCAAGACGTCCCAGGCCCGATCAATCGGTGCATCGAGGATTGTGCTTTTGACCACCTTGACCATCCTTACGCGCTACTGCCCCCGAAATGGCGCTTGAGGGCATCAAAACCGCCTTGGAACACATTGCCGCCGATGCCACTTGTCAGATCGGCCTCGTTGGCCGGATCACAGTCGAATTCCGCCGACCATTCGATAAAGCAACGGTCGCCGTCGCTTACCGGCGTCAGCCGCAGGGTGGCCACGTAGTTCTCCAGTGCCATCGGACTGTCGAGGATCGCGTAGGTGCAGAACATGTCGTAGTCACTGAGCGCCAGCAGCTGTTCACGCAGCTGATCACCGTTCTGCAGCCGGAAATTGCGGATGCAGCCGACCTTGTCGGAGGGTTCGCCATTCTCGATCTGGCTGTCGGCGATGCGCGGGTGCCAGCGCGGCAGCGCATTGAAATCACGCACCCGCTCCCACACCCGCGCGGCAGGCGCATCAATCACACTGGAGACGTAGACTCGAGCCATCGGGTTGCCTGCCTATTTGTCTGTCTGCGGATCGTTGCCGGATGAGCCGCCACCGCTGTCGCCGGACGAGCTGTCATCGGATGATCCACCGCCAGACTCGCGTTCAGAATTTCTGGCGATACGCTGCATGTCCGATGCCTCGCGAATCAGGCCGCCCTGTTTGGACAGGTTCGAGCCCTCGATGCCGATGTCTGCCAACAGGCTGTCGACCAGCGGCGCCTGAACGCGATAGCGCAGCGCCGAGTTGATGACCTCGTCGGTGGCATTGCCCTTCTCGCTTCCCGTAGTGCCGCCCATGCCATCCAGCTGCATGATGCGGATGTCCTGGATCTTCTCCAGCGGCTTGACCGATGCCGCAACAATGCCCTCGACATGCTCCAGCAGCTTGCGCCGGAAGACCGCATAACGCGCATCGTCGGTGAGGACATTCTCGGCCTCGTTGAGCAAGCGCTGGGCTTCGGCCTCGACCGCTGCCCGCACCCGATCGGCTTCTGCCGCAATGCGCTTTTCCTCGGCTGCCTTTTCGGCCATCACCACATCGACACTGCGGCGCCGGTTGGCCTCCTCGGTCTCGCGGGTTGTCTTGACCCGCTCTTCTGCCTCAGCTGCCCGCGCTCTGGCTACATCTGCCTCGGCCTGCGCGGCCGATTGCTCGAGCGACTTCTGATAAAGCAAAATGGCCTTTTCCATTTCGGCGGCTTCGACTTCGCGCTCGCGGTTGACTTCCAGCTTGCGCCGGTCGGTCTGATGACCGATGCGGGCCTCATCAAGACCCCTTTCTGACGCGATGTTAGCCCGCTCAACCTCCTCACGAGAGGCGATCTCGGCCTCACGCAGGGCCTGGGTGCGGGCCACTTCGAGCTGTTCAAGCGCCCTTTTGCGCTCCAATTTGGCGGCATCAAGGGCCTGTTCGCGGGCAATATCGGTGGTTTCGACGCCTTTTTGCGCCTCAATTTGCGCCTGTTTGACCCTGGCATCGGCTGCCGCGCGTTCCGCCTTCATGGCCGCCAGCGCGATCACCCGCTCCTCATCGGCCTCCTCGATCACCTTCTTGCGGTCGATATCCAGGACATCCCGGGTTTTCGACGTTTCGATCCGGTGCCTGTCGACATTGAGCTCAACGCTGATGCGCTCACGCTCGATCTTGTCGCGCTTGGCGATCTCGCGCGCTTCGAGGTCTTCATCACGGGCAATTTCGCGGTCGCGGGTTGCCTGTTCGGCAGCAATGCGCTCGGCAGCGACCGCCTTTTCGCGGGAAATCCGCGCCGCCTCGACTGCCTCATCTGCAGAAATCTGCGCCTCATCAAGCGCCTTGTTGCGGGCGATCTCAAGATTTCGGATCTCCTCATCGCGGCTGATCCGGTCGCGCGCCGTTTCTTTCTCCTTCTCGATCTTGATCTGATCGACCAGGCGCCGTGATCCCGCTTCGGTTGACTCGACAGCCTCACTGCGCTCGATCTCGCGCACCCTGATCTCGGTCTCGGCAATGATCCGTTCGGTATCGATCTTGCGCTTCTGGGTGATCCGCGCCTGCTCGGTCACCTCTTGCGCCGCGACATCGCGCAACGCGGTCTCTTCCGACCGGGCAATACGCTCAGCGTCGATCTTGGCCTGCTGCGCCAGGCGGGCGGTTTCGGTCGTCTCAGCGGCAGAAATCTGCGCTGTATCAACCGCCCGGTTGCGCGCAATCTCGCGTTCCCTGACATCCTGTTCAAAGGCAATCCGCTCTGCAGCAACCTTCTTTTCTTGGGCAATGCGGGCCGCCTCGGTTGCCTCGCGGGCAGCGATCTCAGCCTGATCGATGGCCTGGGCACGGCGGATGTCACGCGCCTTGGTTGCCTCTTCGCTCTCGATGCGCTCGACCGACAGCTTCTTGTCCTGGGCAATGCGGGCCGCTTCCACGGCTTCACGGGCCGCGATCTCGGCCTCGTCGATCACTTTGTTGCGGGCGATCTGCAGGCCGCGGACCCGCTCTTCCTGGCTGATCTTGGCGGCTTCGGTCGCCTCGCGGGCGGCAATATCGGCTTCTTCCAGCGACCGGCGCTGTTCGATTTCAAGCCCGCGCGTCTCCAGTTCGGAAGCAATCCGGTCGGCGGACAACTTCTTCTCTCGCGCAATACGGGCCGCTTCGGTGGCTTGCTGCGAGGCAATCTCGGCCTCTTCGAGCACCTTCTGGCGCTCGATCTCCAGGGTGCGGATCTTGCGGTCGGACGTGATCCGCTCGCTGTTGATCGCGGTTTCCTGGACAATTCGCAATTTTTCGGTCGCCTCGCGGGCAGCAATTGTTGCCTCTTCAACCGCCTGATTTCGGGCAATTTCTCGCCTCTGAGTGTCCTCTTCCTTGGCGATTCTGGCCTCTGTGAGGGCCAATTCCTGGTCAATCCGGGCCTGAGTCACGGCCTGTTCCTGCTCAATACGCGCCCTCTCGGTGGCTTCCGACGCGGCGATTTCGGCCTGTTCAATGGTCCGCCGGCGCTCTATCTCCTGGGCCTGGGTCAATTGCTCGTTGGCAATCCGGGTCTCGCTGATCTGGCGCGCCTGTTCGATACGGGCCCGCTCGGTCTTTTCCTGCGAGGCAATCTCGGCTGCCTCGATCGCCTGCTGGCGCTCGATCTCCTGCTGGCGGATGCCGCGCTCAGAGGCAATGCGGGCCTCGGAGATCATGTGTTCATTGGTGATGCGCTGGGTCTCGATCTGCTCCTTGGCAATGATCTGCGCCTGCTCGGCCTCGGTCTCGCGCTCGGCCCGCTCGCGGGCCAGTTCAGCGCGCTGCTGCGCCCGGCGGAACTCAACATCGCGTTCCTGGGTCAGACGGGCCTCCTCGCTGTCGCGTTCGATCTCAAGCGCCTGCTTTTCAGCTTCCAGGTTGCGCGCCCGGATGCGGATCATCGAATCCTGCTCGATGTCATTGCGCAACTTGCGGCGGTCTTCGATGTCCTCGATCAGCCGGGTCAGGCCTTCTGCATCAAACCGGTTCGACGGATTGAAATATTCGAGCCCGGTCTGATCGATGTCCTTGATGGCAACCGATTCAAGTTCAAGGCCGTTCAGGTCGAGCCCTTCAAGGGCCGCTTCGCGCACCCGCTGCACATAGACGCCGCGCTGCTCATGCATCTCTTCCATGCTCATTTCAGAGGCGATCGAGCGCAAGGCGGAGATGAACTTGCCGGACAGCAACTCATTGACCCTGCCCTGCTCCAGCGTGCGACGGCCCAGCGTCGATGCCGCAACCGAAACGGATTCCTTTGTCGGGCGAACCCGGACATAGAACTCGGCCTCGACATCGACCCGCATGCGGTCCTTGGTGATCAGCGCATCATCGCGCTCGCGCACCACTTCGACCTGCAATGTGTTCATGTTCACCGGCGTCGTGTCATGAATGACCGGCCACACGAATGCGCCGCCGTCAATGACGACTTTTTCGCCCAGAAAACCGGTTCGCACGAACGCCACTTCCTTGGTCGAACGGCGGTACAGCCAGTTCATCACCCAGTAAATGATCGCAATGACGATAACCGCCAGAATGAGCCACAAGATTAACTGGCCTATCAGCTGTCCGGTCATGATCTTCCTCCCAATATGCCGCACCGCGAGCGGCTATAATGCAGTGGCCCTCAGGCCATGCTTATCGCTTTGAATTTCCTGGTCTGATCCGTCAGCGCAACTTCTGTCGGCAGCCGTTCCATGGATGATGCACCGTAAAATCCATGGCAGTTTGTCGTGTTCCGCAGCACATACTCGGCATCCTCCGGCATCGCTACCGGACCGCCATGCACCAGTACGATTGCATCCTTGTTGACCTTCAGCGCCGCCTCGGCCCAGGCATCGATCTTGGCCGGGCAGTCCTTCAATTGCAGTGAGGTTTCAGCGCCAATCGCGCCACCGGTCGTCAGCCCGAGGTGGCAGACAATAATGTCGGCGCCCGCCTTGGCCATGGCGGTTGCATCATCTTCAGAAAAGACATATGGCGTCGTCAGCATGTCCATTTCATGCGCCTTGGCGATCATGTCGATCTCGAGTGAATAAGACATGCCGGTCTCTTCCAGATTGGCCCGGAAGGTGCCGTCGATCAGGCCCACGGTCGGGAAATTCTGCACCCCGGAGAACCCGATGCGTTTGAGCTCATCGAGAAACACATCCATCAGGCGGAACGGATCGGTACCGTTGACGCCGGCCAGCACCGGCGTTTTCGTTGCTACCGGCAAGACTTCGGCGGCCATCTCGACAACGATTTGATTGGCATCGCCATATGGCATCAACCCGGCCAGCGACCCGCGGCCGGCCATCCGGTAGCGCCCCGAGTTGTAGATCACGATCAGATCAATTCCGCCGGCTTCCTCACACTTGGCGGACAGTCCTGTGCCGGCCCCGCCGCCGACGATCGGCTCTCTCCTGGCAACCTTGTCGCGAAAACCGGCGACAATGTCTGCGCGTTTGAATGCCATATAAGCTATCTCCTTGCCTGCTGTCTGCCGGGCCGGCTGCTGCCATGCAGCGAGCGGAAACCCCTCACGATTTCACCGCAAAATTCCGGGTCATTGATGTTATGCGGCAGCCGGATCAACTGCCGGCTCGAGGTCTGCCGCACGGTCGCCTCAAGCGCATCGAACAGCGCCTTGTCGGCGGCCGGATCATGAAACGCCTGCCCCGGTGCATCGAGCGCGGACACCCCGCCTTCGGGCAGGTAAAACCGCACCGGCGCTTCCATGAGGTTCAATCGCTGACCGATCCAGCGCCCCATCTCCTCGTTTTCAGCCGGCGTCGTGCGCATCAGCGTCACTTGCGGATTGTGTTCATAGAACAACCGGCCGCGATATTTCTCCGGAACGGTTTCAGGCGGCCCGAAGTTGACCATATCGAGCGCCCCGCAGGCCCCGACATAGGGCATCCGGGCTCGGATCATGGCGCCAAACCGGTCTTCGTTGGCAGGAAACACGCCGCCCATCAACATGTCGCAGATCTCGGTTGTGGTGAGATCGATGACCGCGGTCAAAAGACCTGAATCGACCAGTTTTTCCATCGACTGTCCGCCAACCCCGGTGGCATGGAACACAAGGCAATCGTAGTCATGCTCAAGCGCCGCCGTGACCTGCTGCACACACGCTGTGGTGACACCAAACATCGTCAGCCCGATCGCTGGCAAAGCTGGTTCTGCCGAATGTGCGGGCGCCAGCCGGGTCTCATCGCGTCGCGCCTTGACCATCCCCGCCAAAGCATGGGCGCCATTGCCGAGCACTTGCCGGGTAATCGAATTGAGCCCCTGCACATCGGCCACCGAATACAGCATCATGATGTCAGCCGGGCCGACATATTTTCTGACATCGCTTGATGCGACGGTTGAGATCATCACTTTCGGTATGCCGACCGGTAGCGCGCGCATCGCCGGCGTGGCCAATGCGGTGCCACCCGAGCCGCCGGCGCTGATGATACCGGCAATTCCGGACTGCCGCTCAATCCAGCGCTCGAAGGCTAGCGTCATTCCGGCAACAGCCGTGCCGCGATCGCCGGTAAATACACCAGCCGCGCCACGCGGGTGATAGGCGGCCACCTGGTGCGGCGGTATCTCGGCCCCGGACTGGTGCCCCGATGTTGACAGATCGACAATCCTGACGGCCAGCCCCTCGGCTCTCAGCACATCGCCGACATAGCGCAATTCGGTTCCTTTGGTGTCCAGCGTGCCAACCACCAGCACGACATTCTCACCCAAAGACGACAACGGCCGCAAATCCACCTTGCCCGTGCTTTGCGACATTGGCGCAATGGTCGTCTCGGTCCGCGCGGCACTTTCGATCTGGCGCACGGCAACCGGCGGCGTCCAGCGCGTCGGCACCTTCGGGTTCGAAACATATACCTTGCGCGGGCCAGTCCTGGCCGGCGCCGTGTCAGCTGTCTCCTCTTCTTGCGGAAACGGCTCATCGCCATGCCGGCCGACACCTAGAAGGCTTTGTTGCAGATCGCGGTCCGCAGCCAGACTACCGGAGTCCATGGTTCGGTTGATCCGGCCATTGACCATGATCGCCACCCGGTCGGACGCTGATGTCGCCACACCGATGTTCTGTTCGATCAGCAGGACGTCGATATCGCCGGATTGCTCCAGCTGAACCAGAATGTCTGCAACCTGGGCTACCACCACCGGCGCCAGGCCCTCGGTCGGCTCGTCCATGACGAGAAGACGCGGGTTGAGCAACAGCGCCCTGGAGATCGCCAGCATCTGCTGTTCACCACCCGACAACTGATTGCCGCCATTGTCGCGTCGGTCGGCCAAACGCGGGAATGTCGAGTAGATCCGGTCGGTCGACCAGGCGCCCTGATGGCCGCTTGCGACCAGTTTCAAATGCTCATCAACC
Organism: Hyphomicrobiales bacterium; assembly: GCA_013002595.1. Taxonomy (GTDB): domain Bacteria; phylum Pseudomonadota; class Alphaproteobacteria; order Rhizobiales; family Aestuariivirgaceae; genus JABDJG01. The sequence goes on from JABDJG010000019.1 coordinate 9,270, forward strand.
GTCAGCGACGGCCACAACCGGCGCCCCTGCGGCACATAGCCAATCCCTAGCCTGGCAATATCTGCCGGTTGTCGATTGCTGACGTCTTCACCGTCAAAGACGATGCTGCCGGATGCAACCGGCACCAGCCCCATGATCGCCTTGCACAGGGTCGTCTTGCCCATGCCATTGCGGCCTACGACCGAAACACCGCCATGGTCCAAGGTCAGGTCGACACCTTGCAGCGCGTGCGATGCGCCGTAATAGACATTGAGGCCCTTGATTTCGAGGATCGGGCTGGAAGAGATCTGCGGCCGTCTAGCCATGCGAGAACCCTCCGCCCAGATAGAGTTCCTGTACTTCAGGGTCCGCTTCAATTTCTTCCGGCCGGCCTTCCTTGAAGATGCGGCCATTGTGCATCATCGAAACCCGTTGACAGACCCGCAGCGCCACATCCATGTCGTGTTCGATGATGATGTAGCCCATGTGGTTCGGCAGATCGTTCAGGATCCTGATCAGATCCTGGCGCTCAGCCGGCGACAGACCGGCAGCCGGCTCATCGAACAGGATAAAGCGCGGTGCTCCGGCCAGAGCCAGTGCGATCTCCAGTTGGCGCTGCTGCCCATAGGACAGTTCGGAGACCATTGATGCGCTGGCATCATCCAGATGAACGGCCCGCACCAGATCATGCGCCGACTGCATCAGGCTGTCGTTGCGGCTCGGGCGGATCAGAGAAAACCGGGCCCGCGAGACACCGCGGCATGCGAGATAGACATTGTCGATAACGCTTAGATTGCCGAACAACAGGGAGATCTGATAGGTCCGCCGCAAGCCGCGGCGGATGCGCTCGTGAGGCGGAAAACGGGTGACGTCTTCACCGAACAGGCGGATGCTGCCTGTGGTTGGCAGGAAATCGCCAGTGATGCAGTTGAACAAGGTTGTCTTGCCGGCGCCATTCGAGCCAAGAACCGCGCGCCGTTCGCCCGGCTTCACTGTCAGGTCGATATCCTGCAGCGCAGCCAGCGCACCGAAATACCGGCTGACGCCTTTCAATTCCAGCGCATTGTCGGTACCCGAGGCAGACAGACGATCGGCGGACTGAAGACTCATGGATGGTCTCCCCCATGATGCGTCAACAGATCGCGCCGGCGCTGCGCTGCAATCGCCGCCTTCCAACGCTCCCATAAACCCAGGATGCCGTCCGGCGACCAGAAGACGATGACCAGAAAGCCAAGGCCGATGAGGAGCTGGAAACGTTCGCCAGCCAGCCCAATCGACACCAGAAAATCGAGCGCGAAGGTGCGCAAGAGCACATAGATGATCGCCCCGATGAACGGCCCGATCGGCCGGCCAAGCCCGCCGACGACGGCAATGATCAGAATATCGACAACTTGCCCGATCCCGGCTGTCCCGGGCGAGACCTGCGCGTTCAACCAGACCAGCAGGATACCGGCAACAGCGGCAATCAGGCTAGCAAAGGAATACGCGGCAATCCGATGCGCGGTGACGTTGAACCCCAATGCTTCCATGCGGCGGGCATTGTCGCGCACGCCCTGGAGCGCCAGGCCGAACGGTGAGCGCGAAACATAAAGAACGGCGAAGTAGGCTGCTGCTGCCCAGAACAGGGTCAGATAATAAAACGGCACAGGACTGCGCCAGTCGACGCCGAACAAATCGGGCGGCAGAACGCCATTGAAACCGCTGAAGCCGTTGAAGATCACATAATTCTGGCGGGTGAAATAGAAGAATGCCGAAGCGATCGCCAGCGTGATCATGATCGTGTAGATGCCCTCGGTCCTAACCGCCAGGGCGCCGGTGATGGTCCCGAACACGGTCGCGACGATCAGCGCAATCGGTACGGCAATCCACCAGGGCCAGCCGAGCGATATTTGCGAGATCGCACTGTCTCCAAAAATTGCCAGCATGTAGGCAGCGCACGCTGCCACCGACATCTGCGCTAGCGAGACCATGCCACCGTAACCGCCCAGGAACATCAGGCTGAGGGCGATCATGCCGAGAATGAAGGCCCAGCCGAAAATCTGGAACAGGACAAAGTCGCTGGCGAAGGCCGGCATGAACAACAAGATCATGCCGACCGCCCAATACCAGGCCGGCACATCGTCCAGATCCCATGGGAACCATTTGCGCTCGTCACCCGGGACCGGGCCTGTATGATCGGTGACCGCCATCGCCTACTGCCTCTCCCCCAACAGCCCCTGCGGCCGGAATGCAAGCACCAGGACCATGATCAGG
>JABDJG010000028.1 GCA_013002595.1 Hyphomicrobiales bacterium
GGTTGAGATGGGGTGATGGGAAAGGTTCATTTTGAACAATCCGCTGCTAGATACGACTGAAGATCAGGGGCCTTCGCCGGTCATGCCCAGTTTGCCGGCGGAGTTTTCCGTAGATCACGTCACGGACCTTCTGTGTGGCGCAGAAGCCGGTCTTGCCCTGTTCGACCGCGACCTGAAGCTGGTGTTCGCCAATGGCCAATATCTGCAACTGTGCGGCTATTCGCGGCATGAGGTGGAACCTGGCGTCAAACTGGCCGACCTGGCCCGGCTCAGCCTGGAGCGGGTTGGCAGCGACATCGGCAGTATTGATTCCACGGTGGATCGCGGCATTGAGCGACTGATCGCCGTCGGTGGTTATTCGTTCCGCTTTGTTGCTCCTTCCGGCAAGAATATTTATGTGCATCGGCGCAGGCTTGAAAGCGGACAGGTTGTCGAAACCGTTCGTGAGCTGGCCGAGGGTTCCGGCGAAGTCGCCGGCGACGACCGCCTTGAAATGTTGGCCCATGCAGCACGTACCCGAATGAGCCACGCTCTTGAGGCGATGGCCGACGGGTTTGCACTGTATGACGCCGACGATCGCCTGGTTGCCTACAACAAGCAGTATATCGACCTTAACCAACATATCGCCGACATTATAGCGCCGGGCCTCACCTACGAGGAAATGTTGCGGATCGGCATGGAACGGTCGGGCTATGAAACCAACGGAATGGACCACGAATCGTTCATCAACTGGCGACTGGAGCAGCACAGAAATCCAGGCGAACCACATGATCTGTTGATGAATGACGGCCGCTGGGTGCGGGTCCATGAGCGCCTTACCAGTGACGGCGGCATTGTCGGCATCCGTTCGGACATTACCGAATTGAAGCACCGCGAAGCTGAAATCCTGCGCGTCAGCAATGAGCTGCGCCGCAGCAATATGCATTTCGATACGGCCCTGAACAACATGATCCAGGGCTTGTGTATGTTCGATGCGAACCAGACGCTTCTGGTCTGCAACAAAATTTACCTGGAAATGTATGGCTTTTCGCCAGATGTCGTGAAGCCGGGTATCAAACTGCCGGAAATCATGGATTACTCGGTCAGCATCGGCAACTACACGCGTGAAGATGCCGACCGGGCCAAGGCGGCGCGGCCTGATACGGCCAAATTGAGAACCGTAGCGACAATCAAGCAGCATTTGCGTGATGGCCGTATCATCGCAGTTATGCATCAGCCGATGCAGGACGGTGGTTCGATTGCCACCTACCAGGACATCACCGAGATTGAGAAGAGTCAGAACGCGCTGCGGCTACATGCCCGAAAGCTTGAGGAAAGCAACCGCGAGCTGGAAGAGTTTGCCTATGTAGCGTCGCACGATCTGCAGGAACCCTTACGCAAGATCGAAACTTTCGGTGACCGGCTGCAGACAAAATATGCTGAAGAACTGCCGGACGGCGGCAAGGAATACGTCTCGCGCATGCAAAATGCCACGGGACGGATGCGTCAATTGATCAATGACCTTTTGGCCTATTCGCGCGTTACCACCAAAGCCAAGCCATTCGAGCTAATTGATCTAAACAGGCACATCGATGGCGTTTGTTCCGACCTGCAAATGCGGATCGAGGAAACCAAAGCGGACGTGGTCTACGAGGATCTGCCGAGCATCACTGCCGATCCGACGCAGCTGCGCCAGTTGCTGCAGAACCTGATTGGCAATGCACTCAAATTCCAACGGCCGAACGTGAAGCCGATCGTGACGATCACCGCGGAAATACTGCATGGCGATGCCTCGATCGGCCAGCGTGATCGTTGCCAGATTGTCATTGCCGACAACGGCATCGGATTCGACAACAAGTACAAGGCGCAGATATTTACGATTTTCCAACGGCTGCACGGGCGTAACGAATACGAAGGGACCGGTATCGGTCTGGCGACGTGCCGCAAAATCGTCGAACGCCATGATGGCATAATCGATGCCGAGGGCGTCGAGGGCCAAGGCGCAAAATTCATCATCACTTTGCCGGTTCACGAGCCGGATTCGAACATGGAGGGGAAACCTGATGCTGCGTGATGGACTACCAATAACAATTCTGGTCGCGGATGACGATGCCGATGACCGCTTGCTGATCAAGGATGCATTTACGGAAAGCAAACTTCAAAACCCGCTTCATTTCGTTGAAGATGGCGAGCAGCTGCTGGCCTATCTGAAGCGTGAAGGCGACTACGCTGACATGCAGGGCAAACCGTACCCGGGCGTCATTCTTCTGGACCTCAATATGCCCAAGATGGATGGCCGCACGGCACTGGCGAAGATCAAGGAAGACGAACGCCTTTGCCGGATCCCGGTCATAATCCTGACGACGTCAAAGACTGAAGAAGATATCCTGCGGACTTACAACCTTGGTGTGAACTCATTCATCACGAAACCGGTGACATTCGATGGTCTGGTCCAGGTTGTACAATCGATTGGGCAGTACTGGATCGAGATTGTCGCTTTGCCGCCGGAATGTCAGTTCAACGTGGCCTGAGGCTTGTCGAAATCCATGCCGGACAAACTCAACATACTGCTCGTCGAGGATGATGAAGACGACTACCTGATCACCAGGGAAGTTCTGGAAGAAATGCAGGCTGTCGATCTGAATCTGACCTGGGTGCAAGACTATGATGAAGGGTTGTCGTTTCTGGCCCGGAATCATGTCAGCGTGTGCCTCGTCGACTATCGTATAGGTGCCCATACCGGTATCGAGTTCGTGAAGGTTGCCAAGCACCGCGGCCTGAAAGGCCCGTTCATTCTGTTGACCGGTGTGGGCCAACACGACATCGATGTGGCCGCGACCGAGGCCGGCGCGTCCGACTTTCTCGACAAGTCCGATCTTAATGCCAATTTGATGGAGCGTTCGATCCGCTATGCGATCGCCAATTCCAAAGCGCTTGAAGCGCTGGAAGTGCAAAAGAGCC
>JABDJG010000038.1 GCA_013002595.1 Hyphomicrobiales bacterium
ATCCGGCGAACGATGTCATTGAGCAGCACAAAGCTGAAAAACGGCCCGTCCGGGAACATGTCAGCGCCGTAGCCAGACCGCAGCGCCTCCACATCGCGCCGGCTGCCGGCTGTCTCATCCATTTCCCAATGCGGCGTCGGCAGATACCTGCAAACATCCAGATGCACCAGCAATCTGCACACGTCGGTGGCGAGCGGCAGGCGCCGCCTTGCATCAAAATCCAGTCCAATGACTGTTTGTCCACGGATCATCAGATTACTCGTCGTCACGTCACCATGAACATTGCAGTAGGCAACTTCCTGGCCATCGAACTTGGTTGCATGGGCATCAAGAAGCCTGGCGGCGCGCGCCGGCCAGCTGCCACTCGACAATTGCACCCCACCCGATTCCAGCCGCTCGACATGCTGTTGTCTGTGCATGGCCATCTTGGCGTACTCGAATGGTTCCAGCCGCACGTCAGAAAGGTTATGAAATTGCCGCAGCCATGCCCCACACCTTTCAATGCGCCGCGCCCTTTGTCCCGGTGACAGGTCTTGTGTCAACAGGACACGGCGCAAAGGTTTGGCATCCATCCATTCCATCAGCAATGTAAACCTGCCCGACTGGACATCGAGCACCTTTGGAACTTCCAGCCCCTTCGCTGCCGGCATGCCTGCCGCATAGCGCCTTAGAGCACTGGCATACCAACTGACGGGTCTCGATCTGTTCAGCTTGCGATAAACTTTGACAGCGACTGCGCCAGGATGGTTTTCGCAGTGGGCTTTGTAAATCCAGCAATTGCGGGTCGTGTGCACCGGTCCGGCAACCTGCCAGTGGCCCTCAAGACCGCGTCGTTGGTCAAACGTTGCCAGCACCTTATTGGTGACGAAATCAACCGACACCGATGCCGGCGGATCCTCGCGAATTGTTAGGGGTGGTGGTTTTGGCCTCACGGCACACCGGTTAGCAAATCAGCGTGGCCATGGCAAATTGGAAATGTGGCGCTTATCGCTTGTAATTCGCGGCATTGTGAGTATGGTCGCCAGCGAATTTAGGCAAGCTGAAACAGCTGCGAAATCAACATCACCTCATAGCGGGTTTCACTAGCGGGAAGGGCACCAATTATGCGCGTTTATTATGACCGGGACGCCGACGTCAATCTGATCAAAGGCAAGAAAGTCTGCATCATCGGCTACGGCAGTCAGGGGCGCGCTCATGCGCTCAATCTGAAGGACTCAGGCTGCAAGGAAATTGCCGTTGCGCTGCGCAAAGGTTCAGCCACAGCCAAGAAGGCAGAGGCCGACGGCCTCAAGGTCATGACGGTGCCGGATGCGGCCGCTTGGGCTGACATGATGATGATGGCAACGCCTGATGAACTGCAGGCTGACATCTGGAAGGATGAAATTGCCCCGAATATCAAGGATGGTGCAGCAATCGCCTTTGCCCACGGTCTCAACGTCCATTTCAACCTGATCGAGCCCGGCTCAACGATCGATGTCGTCATGATCGCGCCCAAGGGCCCCGGCCACACGGTGCGCGGCGAATATGAAAAGGGTGGCGGCGTACCCTGCCTCATCGCCATCGACCAGGACGCCTCTGGCAATGCCCACGACATGGCCCTCAGTTATGCCTGCGCCATCGGCGGTGGCCGGTCCGGCGTTATCGAGACCACCTTCAAGGAAGAGTGCGAAACCGACCTGTTCGGCGAGCAGGTTGTCCTGTGCGGCGGTCTCGTGGAGCTGATCCGTGGCGGCTTTGAAACGTTGGTTGAAGCCGGCTATGCCCCTGAGATGGCCTATTTCGAGTGCCTCCACGAGGTCAAACTGATCGTCGATTTGATCTACGAAGGCGGCATCGCCAACATGAACTATTCGATCTCCAACACCGCCGAGTTCGGTGAATATCATTCAGGACCTCGCATCGTCACCGACGAGACCAAAGCGGAGATGCGCCGCGTGCTGAAAGACATCCAGACCGGCGCCTTCACGTCGGAATGGATTCGTGAGTGCAAGGCCGGCCAGCCCAAGTTCAAGGCGACCCGGCGCATGAACGATGCCCACGAGATCGAGGACGTCGGCGAACGTCTGCGCGCCATGATGCCGTGGATTTCAGCCAACAAGCTGGTCGACAAGGACAAGAACTGACCCGGCCGCTTCGTGGCAATACTGCCACAGCTTAAGGTTTTGTAAGCTTTACTCAAAGTGCCCGCTTGTGAAAACCTGGCAGGTCTCCTAACGTAACACCCGTTCGTGGGTTTATGGTGAGGTCTAGAGACATGACGAGAAAACTTTTGAAGTGCGCGGTGTGCTTGGCAGCGTTGTGCGCGCCAACATTCGCCAATGCCGGCCAGGCCGGGACCTGGTACTTGCGCGGCGATGCCGGCATCGGCATTTCCGATTTCTCGATCTGGGGCGGTGAAATCGCGTTCTCCGGCGGTGGTGGTGTCGGCTACAACTACAATCATATGTTCCGCACCGACGTTACCTTCGACGCTGCGATCGACTACGAAGAGAGTTTTTTTGGCGTCAATGTATCGCTCGATAGCTACAGCGTGATGGCGAACGGTTACCTGGATATTCCATTCGGCGGGCCCTTCACACCTTATGTCGGTGCCGGTGTCGGCTACGGATGGGTTGAAGCCTCCGCCCTCGGCCTTTCGGCGACCGAAGAAGGTGTCGCCTTTGCCGGCATGGCCGGCATCAGCTATGATATGAGCCAGGATATGGCGCTTGATCTTGGCTATAAATACCGGGTGATCATGATCGACGGCGAAGATGTCGACGATCATCTGATCCGCGCCGGCATCAGGTTCAACATCAATTAGTAGCCCGTCGTTCGGCGGCCTGCACAACACCAGCTCACGACAGGGGCGGAGCCAACTGGCCCGCCCCTGTCGTTTGTGGTCTGGAGGATGCCGCTATCGAGCCTGTTACCCGACTTCAGCTCTATTTGAAACAGCGGCCCTGGCCCTTCGCAGAGCAGAACCGTTCAAGCATCGACGCATACTGGTCCGGTTTGAGCGCGGCCAACCCGGACATCTGGAACGGCAATGTGCTGATGGCCTATGACGTCAAGCTGTCGGGCTCCGTCTTTTCCGCATCTTTTCTCAATACCGATTATGCCAGCTTCATAGCCTGGCGCGATTGGGGCTGGCCGGATACCACCGTCTACAACTGCTTCGGTTCGGCCGTCATCCGCTCCCGAGACGGCGCACTCGTCTATGGATGCATGCACACCAATACTCTCAATGCCGGTCTGTGCTACCCGCCTGGCGGCTCGCTGGATCAGACCGACCTTCGCGATGACGGCAGCATCGACCTGGACGGATCGATCACCCGCGAACTTGCCGAAGAGACCGGTCTGGATGCGGCCGGTGCCACTGCCGGCGGCCGATGGGCCATATTCGACGAACAGCGCATTTCCATCGCCCGCATGCTGACCTTCGACAGCAGCGCAGATGAGATAGCCGATCAAATAAACGCCCATATTCTAGCGGAAGAAAGCCCTGAATTGTCCGGTTCTGTTATCTTGCGTGCAATCAATGACATAGACCAACCTATGGTTGGTTTTGCACATCATCTTGCAAGGTACGTTCTGGCCGACTAGAGCATGTTTTGCTTATACGGATTCATTTGACCGGGATTTCGCGTCTGCTGGCAAGGCACAGTTCACGCCGTGGTCTGGCCGACCACAAGTGGGCTGTAACGACGTCCAGCGGGCGCGAAAATCCGGCCTTCGTGTCGAAGACGCGCTTTCAGCACGATGGTGGGCCAAATCGGCCCATCGGACGTCGTTACGAAACTTGCCCGATGCCCCACATCGCGC
>JABDJG010000171.1 GCA_013002595.1 Hyphomicrobiales bacterium
ACTTTGCTAAATTCAGTTTTGCGTACCGCGTCATCAAAGGCGCCGCCGTAGGGGCCGGTGTAGATCTCGATGCGGTCCGCGCCGACGGTCTTGGCCTGTTCGGCAACAGCAGGTACGGGATCGACAAAAACCGATACGCGCAGGTCTGCTGCCTTGAATCTGGTGATGATGTCGGTGAGGAACTCGTGATGAGCCTCGATCTTCCAGCCGTGGTCAGAGGTCGACTGGCGAATGTCATCGGGCACCAATGTCACCTGGTCGGGCTTGAGGGTTTCAACGATCTCGGCAAACCGGGCGTCCGGGTTGCCTTCAATGTTGAACTCCTTGTCCGGAAATTCAGCCCGGATCATGTCGGACAGCTCAAATACATCGGTGCGCCGAATATGACGTTCATCCGGGCGCGGGTGAACGGTGATGCCGTAAGCACCCGCCTCGAGCGCGATACGCGAGAGCCCGACAATGCTGGGCCAGGGCAAATCGCGCCGGTTGCGCAGATGGGCAATCGCGTTGACGTTGACGGATAACTTGCAAGTCATGGCTCACTCCTGAATTGATCAGGAATCTATCACCATGACGGCAGCCCGGTCGCGGGCCACTTGGGCGTTTGGGAGGCTGACCACTTTGATTGTCAGGCGGGATTAGAACTCCATGGCTTCGGGACCGCGTCTGATGGCGGCGATGCCGGTGCGCACGACTTCAATCAGGCCGAGCGGCTGCATCATGGAGATGAACTGATCGACCTTGCGGGTCTTGCCGGTGAGCTCAAACACGAATGAGGAATTGGTGGCATCGACGACGCGGGCGCGGAAGGCATCTGCAAGACGCAGGGCCTCGACGCGGTGTTCGCCAGCGCCGGCCACCTTGATAAGGGCGAGTTCGCGCTCGATGGCATCGCCTATGACCGTGAGGTCATTGACGGAATGAACCGGCACCATGCGCTCCAGCTGGCTTTTGATCTGCTCGAGCACCATGGCGGTACCTGAGGTCTGAATGGTGATGCGCGAAATGTGTGCTTCGTGTTCGGTTTCCGAGACGGTCAGACTTTCGATGTTGTAACCACGGCCGGAAAACAGACCGATGACCCTGGCAAGGACGCCGGGTTCGTTGTCGACCACGATGGATAGCGTGTGCGCTTCTTCCGGGTCATGCTTTTCTTCAAGGAAGTAGGCAGACCCAGGTTGTGAGTTCGATTGATCGTTCATCATTGTTGTTCCTTATACGAGGACCTTGCCTTCTTCATCGACCGCGCTGCCGACGTCCTCATCGGAAACGTCTTCGCCGAGCAGCATCTCATTGTGGGCCTTGCCGGACGGGATCATCGGGAAGCAGTTGGCAAGGTTGGCAACGCGGCAATCAAAGAGCACCGGTTTGTCGATCTCGATCATCTCGGTGATCATGGCATCGAGGTCAGCCGGCTTTTCGCAGCGCATGCCATGGCCGCCATAGGCCTCGGCCAGCTTGGCAAAGTCTGGCAGGGCCTCGGTGTAACTCTCCGACATGCGGTTGCCATGCAATAATTGCTGCCATTGCCGGACCATGCCCATGTACTGGTTGTTGAGGATGAAAATCTTGATCGGCAGGTTGTATTGAACCGCCGTTGACATCTCCTGCATTGTCATCAGCACCGAGGCATCGCCGGCAATGTCGATGACCAGAGAATCGGGGTGGGCGACCTGCACGCCGATGGCAGCCGGCAGGCCATAGCCCATTGTGCCCAGGCCACCGGACGTCATCCACCGGTTGGGTTCTTCAAACCGGTAGAACTGGGCGGCCCACATCTGGTGCTGGCCGACTTCGGTGGTGATGTAGGTATCCTTGTCCTTGGTCAGTTCATAGAGCCGCTGGATTGCATATTGCGGCATGATGACGTCCTTGTTTGCCTTGAATTTGAGGCAATCGACGCCGCGCCAGCGGTTGATCTGGCGCCACCAGCCCTGCAAGGCATCCCAGTTCATCTCCGCCTCGCGTTTTTTCAGACCGGCGATGATGTCTTTGAGAACACTGGCGCAGTCGCCGACGATCGGCAGATCGACCTGGATGTTCTTGTTGATCGAGGATGGGTCGATGTCGATATGGATCTTGGTCGAGCCCGGCGAGAACACATCGGTGCGTCCGGTGATCCGGTCATCGAAGCGGGCGCCGATGCAGACCATGACGTCGCAATCGTGCATCGCCATGTTGGCTTCATAGGTGCCGTGCATGCCGAGCATGCCGAGCCAGTTATCGCCGGCAGCCGGATAGGCGCCAAGGCCCATCAGTGTCGAGGTGATCGGATAACCGGTCAGTTCAACCAGTTCGCGCAGCAGCTTGCTGGCCTCGGGGCCCGAATTGATGACGCCGCCGCCGGAATACAGGACCGGCCGTTTGGCCTTGGCGATGATCTCAACGGCCCGGGCGATGCGGTCCTTGTCGCCGTCAACCTTCGGCTTGTAGGTCTTGTGCTCGATGTTCTGCGGGCCGACATAGGTGCCGGTGGCGAACTGGACATCTTTTGGAATGTCGACAACGACCGGGCCGGGCCGGCCTTGAGTGGCGACGTAAAACGCCTCATGCAGAACACGGGCAAGATCGTTGACGTCCTTGACCAGGTAGTTGTGCTTGGTGCATGGCCGGGTGATGCCGACGGTGTCACATTCCTGGAAGGCGTCATTGCCGATCAGGTGTGTGGGAACCTGACCGGTGATGCAGACCATCGGAATGGAGTCCATCAGGGCATCGGTGAGGCCGGTGACGGCATTGGTGGCGCCGGGTCCTGAGGTGACGAGGACCACGCCGCACTTGCCGGTCGAGCGGGCATAGCCTTCCGCTGCGTGGGTTGCGCCCTGTTCGTGGCGCACCAGGATGTGCTTGATCTTGTCCTGCTGGAAAATCTCGTCGTAGATCGGCAGTACAGCGCCGCCGGGATATCCGAAAACGTGCTTTGCACCCTGATCGGCCAATGCGGTTATCACTATTTCCGCACCGGTCATTTGTTGTCCGTCTTGCTCACCCATCTTACTTAATCCGTCTCAAGTATGTGTTTTGACTAGCTCGTACCCTCGAATACGACATTCAGGCAATAAAAAAGGCCCCTTAAGGGACCTTGTTGCGCGCGCCTCCGTTGACCGGACAGCTATTCAGGCTGCCCCGGTGGCGCGCGTTCCTACCACGAGAATGTTGCTCATATTCATGGGAGCAGCTTTTAGGCCTGATCGCCGCAAAGGTCAAGGCATTGGCTGACCAGATCTTCGGGCTCAGTAAACAAAGTCCAATCGGCCATCTGGCCGCGGATCCAGGTCATCTGGCGTTTGGCATAACGGCGCGAGTTGGTCTTGGCCTTTTCGATGGCTTCATCGAGGGTTTGCTCACCTGAAAGGAAACCGGCCAGTTCCGGTACGCCGATCGCCCGCATGGCCGGCAGATCGTCCGGCAGGCCGCGGACGATAAGGGCTTCGACCTCCGGCAGCGCGCCGGCCTCAATCATGTTGTCGAAGCGTTCCTCGATGCGGGCGTAAAGCTGTTTGCGATCCGGCAGCAGGGCGGCTTGAATGGTTATATCCGAATCCGCTAACAGTGGTTGTGAGTTGCTGAACTGGCGTATCGACTTTCCTGTTGCCTGCCTGACGCAAAGTGCCCGGACGATCCGCTGGCTGTCGTTTGAGTCCAGCTCGTCGGCGGTTTCGGCGTCCTGGGCCATTAAGATGGAGTGGAGAGCCCAGGAACCATGTTCCTTCAATTGCCGGTTCCAGTGGCTGGTTATTTGGGACGGTATGTCAGGGATCGTGGACAGACCCTCCAGCAGCGTCTTGAAATAGAGCCCTGTGCCGCCAACGATGACGGCATATTGGCCGCGACGGGCCGCTGCCGATAGTACCGGTGCAACATCTTCAAGCCATCTGCCCACCGAATAGCGTTCCCCGGCATCGACGTGGCCGAACAGGTAATGCGGGATGCCGGCCTGTTCTTGCGGTGATGGACGGGCGGAGACGACCTTGAGGTCGTCATAGACCTGCATGGCGTCGGCATTGATCACGATCCCGCCGAGCCTTTGTGCAATTGCGACCGCCGCGCCAGACTTGCCGCTGGCGGTCGGCCCTGCAATAAGGACGGCGCGTTTTTGTTTGTTCGTCACTCGATTCCTGCCCGATGGGACTTTTGCGCCAATGAAGTTTGTTTTATCCCTGATTGCAAGTCCTGCCGCGCCGGTGCTCGATGATGCGGTGGTTGCCCGCGTGTGCCGCGATCTTGGTCTCGGCCAGGTGGAGACGAACTGGCTGGCCAAGGGCATAGCCTGTGATATCCCGATTGAGACCGCCGGCGATGTACAACGCCGGGCCCGCGCTTTCTTGGCCGGTGAGCCCATTGATGCAAATGTCATTGCGCTCGGCAACCGCCGCAAACAGTTGCTGATCGCCGACATGGACTCAACCATCATCGAACAGGAATGCATCGATGAACTTGGCATTGTGGCCGGCGCCGGCGAGGAGATAAAGGAAGTGACCCGGCGGGCGATGCGCGGCGAGCTGGATTTCGTCGAAGCGCTACGCGGGCGGGTTGCTCTCATGAAGGGGCTTGCGGCAAGCGCAATAACAGATGTCATAGAGAACCGGATCAGTTTTGTCGGCGGCGGTCGCACGCTGGTGCAGACCATGAAGGCCAATGGCGCCTATTGCGCGCTGATCTCGGGCGGCTTCAGCCACTTCACGTCGCATGTTGCCGGGGTGTGCGGTTTCGATACGCATCAGGCCAATGAACTGATCATTGAAGACGGCGTACTGACCGGCGAAGTGGCCAAACCGGAGCTGGGTGGTGCGGCCAAGGTGACCGCGCTGAACAAACTGGCCGATGAACACAGCATCACTGTTGCCGATACCGTTGCCGTTGGTGACGGCGCCAATGATCTGGGCATGCTCGGTCTTGCCGGCCTTGGCGTTGCCATGCACGCCAAACCGGCAGTGCGCGAGGCGGCTGATACGGTGATTGATCATGGCGACCTGACGGCACTGCTGTATCTGCAAGGGTATGCAAAGGCAGAATTTGCCGAGTAGCCGGCTGATGCGGCACTAGGATGGATTTATTAAGTACGGACCCTAAAGCGGTTTACTTTCGTTGTGCACCATTTAATGGCCCAAATCAGGTCACTCGGCGGGCTCTAGCTTGTCCTGCGTCCTATTTTCGAAGTCGCTGGCGTCATGGCGTTCATGGAGCTGTTCATGAAGTTCGCCCGACGTGCGGTTGACCATTCGGCCGCGCTGGACGGGTTCGCGCGCGGCGATTTCTCGGGTCCATCGATTGACATGGGTATATGTTGCAGCATCAAGGAATTCGGCGGCATCATAGACCTTGCCGGCTGCAAGCTGGCCATACCACGGCCAGATCGCCATGTCGGCAATTGTGTATTCATCACCAGACATGAACTGATTGTCCGCCAGGTGCTGGTTGAGCACGTCGAGCTGGCGCTTTACCTCCATCGTGAACCGGTCAATGGGATATTGCATCCTGTACGGCGCATACTTGTAGAAATGGCCAAAGCCGCCGCCGAGATAGGGTGCACTGCCCATCTGCCAGAACAGCCATGACAGGCACTCGGCCCGCTTTGCCGGATCGGCGGGTATGAAGGCTTTGAACTTATCGGCCAGATAGAGCAAGATCGCACCGGATTCGAAGACCCGGGTCGGTGTGGGTGTGCTGTGGTCCATCAGGGCCGGGATCTTGGAGTTTGGATTGACACTAACAAAGCCGCTGCCGAACTGGTCACCATCGCCAATCTGAATTAGCCATGCGTCGTACTCGGCACCGGCGATGCCAGCTGCCAGCAATTCTTCGAGCATCACCGTGACCTTCACACCGTTGGGCGTTGCCAGCGAATACAGCTGAAGCGGGTGTTTGCCGACCGGGAGTTCCTTGTCATGGGTCGGGCCGGCGATCGGGCGGTTGATGTTGGCAAACGTGCCGCCGCTCTCTTTGATCCATTTCCAGACTTTTGGTGGTGTGTATTCGTCTTGCTGACTCATTGATCTAACTCAATTGGTGAGGGGGAGGGCCGAGGTCGTAACGAGGTTTATGCCAACTGGCAATCTGATGCATCAACTGTTTTCGGGCAATTCACTTGATTGGGAACATCGCCGGTCGCGGCGGCTGGTGGATCGATCTGGGTCCATCAGGTTATCCAGGGCCCTACCACGCCGGGTCTACGGTGTTTCACTCAAGGTCGTTGGGCGGACCGGCACCTAATGTGGCCATGCAGCCTGACAAATCCTGCAGCGAGCACGCCGATCCTGATTTCATCCATGCATACAGCCGGACTGACCGGTGGGAGCCTCAAATGAATGTAAACATTGAATTATTATCGTTAATTCGTCCCTATTCCGGCTGATGCAACTTGCCACCTTGCAAAAGCATCGAGTCAGCTATATGTGTTGGGGATCGATATTGGCCGGATGACTGGGCCGCTTCGCCTCTCTACTGACTGGCGCGCACGTTTCAGACTTTCTCTCCAAAATCAATGAACCGGGGCTGATGCCGCTATTTGTTGTGAATTTGGCCCCACGCGCAGACCGTTAGACTAAAGAGGATATATCTATGACAACGGGTACCGTAAAATTTTACAACGACCAACGTGGCTACGGCTTTATTGAGCCGGAGGACGGCGGCAAGGACGTTTTTGTTCATGCAACCGCTCTTGAGCGTGCAGGCCTGTCCGGCCTGAGCGAAGGCCAGAAGGTCAAGTTCGAGACCGAGCCAGATGCGCGCAGCGGCAAGATCGCCGTTAGCACGATCGAAACTCTCTAAGGTTTAGAGTACGAATCAGGCCAGCGTCTGTTGCCGCCATGGGGGGTGTGAGCGAGACGCTGGCCGTCAGCTACCTAGTAGCGACGGCGGGGTGATATTGCGTCCGGCCGGGGGGAATGACGAGCGCAACTCAGAATTTGGACTCGATGACACAATCAGATCAGAATGCCGCACATGCCGCATCCGATGATGCCGCGCAGTGGACGAGAATTCTCAACAACTACCGTGATCCCCGTTTCGGGCGCAGCCTCTTTGAAATCGCAGTTACCCTGGTGCCCTTTGTGGCGCTTTGGGTAATGTCATGGGCCGCTATCCAGACCGGCTACTGGTGGACGTTGCCAGTGCTTTGGCTGGTCGCTGCCCTTTTTCAGGTCCGGCTGTTCCTGATCCAGCACGATTGCGGGCATGGTTCCTTTTTCCGAAACCGCAAGTTAAACGACTGGATAGGTCGGTGCCTGGGGGTGCTGACTCTTACGCCGTATGATTTCTGGCGACGCAGTCACGCACTGCATCACGCCAGTACCGGCCATCTCGACCGGCGCGGGTTCGGCGACATCGATACGCTGACAGTTCGCGAATTCAAGGAGCTGCCGTTTGGGGGGCGCCTCAAGTACCGGTTGTACCGGCATCCGCTGGTGCTGTTCGGTATAGGTCCTGCGTATCTGTTTATCCTGCGCCAACGCATTCCGGTTGGGCTTATCGGCAGTCCGCCGTCGGCCTGGTTCAGCACCATGGCGACCAACGCGGCCATTGTTGGCGTTGTTGGCGGGGTGATCTGGCTGGTCGGCTGGCAGTCATTCCTGCTGGTGCAATTGCCGATCACGGCCCTTGCCGGCTCGATCGGTGTCTGGCTGTTTTACGTGCAGCACCAGTTCGAAGACACGGTTTGGGCGCGTGAGGGCGATTGGGACCTGCATGAAGCCGCGCTGCATGGCAGCTCACATTATGACCTGCCGAAGGTCCTGCGCTGGTTCACGGCCAATATAGGCGTGCACCATGTGCATCACCTGTGCAGCCGCATCCCATACTACAATCTGCAAAAGGTGCTGCGTGAGCATCCTGACCTGAGCCAGGTCAGCCGGCTTACGCTGTTTGAAAGCTTCCGGTGTGTCCGGTTGGTCCTGTGGTGCGAGGAACAGCGGCAGCTGATTTCGTTCCGCGATGCGCGAGCGATGGCCTGAATCGCTCCCTGAAACATTGAAGTCGATCAGGTTTATGATTTTTGGTTGACTCATCCCAAAATCATCCTGATCTAGGCAGGTAGCAATTCGAAAAGCTGACTGCCATGAAGGACGATACTCCCTTTGATCTTGCCGTCGTCGGCGCCGGTGCGGTCGGCATGGCTTGCGCCATGTGGGCGCGCATGCGCGGTCTGTCGGTTCTGTTGATCGATGAAAACCTGCCGGGCAGCGGCGCGTCGTATGGCAATGCCGGGACGATCGCGACCTATGCCTGTGTGCCGGTGAACAGTCCCGGTATCATCAAATTTCTTCCATCGCTCCTGTTCTCGTCTGAAAGCCCGCTCGGTATCGACTGGCGTTATGCGCTGGCGAACATGCCCTGGTTGCTGGCTTTCCTGCGCAATTGCTCTGCCAGCAGAGTGCATACCATCTGCGATCAGCTGGGCGATCTGCTGTCGCACACCGATGCCGGGCTTGATCCGCTGATCGATGAAGCAGGTGCCGGCGACCTGATGGTGACCAATGGGTGCTTGTACGTTTATTCGACCGAGGCGGGATTTGCTGCGGCTGGCAATGATACTGAAGCACGGCGGCGTAACGGGGTCGAATTCGACATTCTGGACGCGGACGCCATCAGGGCGCTGGAGCCGGCCCTGAAGATGCCACTGCACAAAGGATTGCTGTTCAGCGGTGCGCGCCATGTGCGCGATCCGCAGGCGTTGATCATGCGGTTCCATGACTGGTTCACCGGTAACGGCGGCATCTGGCTTCAGTCGCGCGTCAGCCGGACAATGGCTGGCAATGCTGGCGTGACAATCGAGTTGCCCGACGGCCGAACCTGCAAGGCGCGCAAGGCGGTGATCGCTGCGGGGGCCCATGCCAAGGCCATTGCGGGGGCGGGGACATCGGGTCTACCGCTCGATACCGAGCGTGGCCATCATGTGCTGTACAAGGATCGTGGCGGGTTGATTTCGCGGCCGGTCGGCTGGGCCGATGGCGGGCTCTATGCAACGCCGATGGCTGGCGGGCTGCGGATTGCCGGAACGGTAGAGATCGCCGGCCTCGACAAACCGAAATCGCCAGGCCGCATTGCCTATCTGACGCGAAAATCACACGAGATGTTTGGTGATCTTGGCGTACCGGATGAGGATTGGCTTGGATTTCGCCCGACGATGCCTGACGCGCTGCCGGTGATCGGCCCATCACCGACGTCGGACAGGATCATTCATGCCTTTGGCCACCAGCACATCGGTCTGACACTCGGCGGCATCACCGGACGGATTGTGGCGGATCTGGCAGAGGGCAGGGTGCCCAACTTCGATATCTCGGCGTTCGATCCGGGGCGGTTCAGTAAGCGCTAGGGTCCTGACCCTAGCCCATCTTACAATCGGATCAAATGTGTCGATAAATCACTCGCAATCTGGTGCCGAGAATCTCTTCCAGCTCTTTGAGCTGTTGCTCGTCGAGGTCCGCAAAGCCTGGATTCATTGCACTTAGGCCAAATTTTCCAAAGCCTTGTGGTTTTTCATAGACGAGATCCTGCAGCCCTA
>JABDJG010000174.1 GCA_013002595.1 Hyphomicrobiales bacterium
GCCATGCTGATGGACGGCGATCATCGAAATGTTGCGTTGGTCGTCGACTTCGCCAAAACGCTCGATGACCTTGGCCCGGATCAGCCCACGGCGGCGGTCGAGATGGGTCGATACGGCGACAAGTTCACCGGTTCTGGCGCCGGCCTCATCCCCGGCAGCAACTTCGAATTCGTTTCGCGCTTTCTTTTCGATCGGGATGACCCGGGCCGGCTGGCCCGGCGACTTGCGGAAAACCCCCAAGGATCGCAAGGTTGGCGCGGCAAGGCGCCGGATAATGCGGGCTTCATAGCGATAGCGGGCATCGTCAGTGGACCTGATCTTGGCAAGGATCCTGTCACCGGTCCTGGGTTCAGGCCGACTGCGCTGGTTCGGTCCGGACCTGGGCGGGGCCAGAACCAGGATGCCGGGTGGCTGAGCGCCGTTCTCGCCGTCCCAGTTGGCCGGCTGGGCAATCAGTTCGCCGTCCTCATCGATGCCGGTGATCTGAAGCACGGCAACGGGCGGCACGGCATCAGGGTCCTGAATGCGCTTGCCACGCTTGGCGATGGTGCCGTCATCGGCCATCTTGCGCAGCATTTGCTTCAGGCCGATGCGGTCGGCGCCCTTGATGTTGAATTTGCGGGCAATCTCGCGCTTGCCGACCGTGCCGGGTTCGGTGTTGATGAATTCGAGAATATCTGCCTCGCTGGGCAGTCTCTTTGCATCCTTGGTGCGCGATATCCGCGTCTTTCGAGACAAATCAGTCTGCCTTCGCCGCTTTCTTTTTGGCCGGTTTCTTTTTTGCGGCTTTCTTTTTGGCCGGTTTTTTCTTGCCGCCCTTGGCCGCCTTGGCGGCGATCAGTTCAAGAGCCTGTTCGAGCGTGACGTCTTCGGGCTTGGCGTCACGGGGCAAGGTGGCGTTGATCTTGGCGTGCTTGACATAAGGACCATAGCGGCCGTTCAGCACCTGGATCTTGCCGCCCTCATCGGGGTGATCGCCGAGTTCCTTGATGACACTGGCAGCGCCGCCGCGCTGTTTCTTGGCCGCCAGCAGATCGACCGCACGGTTGATGCCGACCGTAAACACCTCTTCGGCGTTCGACAGGTTGGCGTAGTTTCCGTCATGCAGTACGAAGGGCCCGTAGCGGCCAAGGCCGGCGGTGATCAGCTTGCCGGTTTCCGGGTGCATGCCGACTTCGCGCGGCAATGACAATAGTTTCAGTGCCATTGCAAGATCGACCGTATCGGGCAGCATGCCCTTTGGAATGGATGACCTACGTGGCTTTTCGTCCTCTTCAGGCTTGCCGAGCTGCACGTAAGGGCCGAAACGGCCCATCTGACGGGTGACCGGCAGGCCGGTTTCCGGGTCCTCGCCCAACAGGACACCCTCGGCCGGCGTTGCGCCTTCCTGGCCATTGCCATTGCCGAGCTGGCGCGTAAAGCGGCAATCAGGATAATTGGAGCAGCCGACGAAGGCGCCGAACTTGCCGACCTTGAGCGAGAGTTCGCCATCTTCGCAGGACGTGCACTTGCGCGGCGGCGATCCGTCTTCGCGTTCGGGGAAAATGTGCGGGCCGAGCAACTCGTTCAGGGCATCGAGCACGTGGGTGACGCGCAGATCCTTGATCTCATCGACTGAGGCGCTGAAGTCATCCCAGAAGTCGCGCAATACGGTTTTCCAGTCGATCTCGCCGGCTGAAATGCCGTCAAGGCGCTGCTCGAGATTGGCGGTGAAGTCGTATTCGACATATTTGTGAAAGAAGGCCTCAAGGAAGGCCGTCACCAGCCGTCCCTTGTCTTCCGGGATAAG
Source organism: Hyphomicrobiales bacterium (assembly GCA_013002595.1). GTDB lineage: Bacteria > Pseudomonadota > Alphaproteobacteria > Rhizobiales > Aestuariivirgaceae > JABDJG01. The sequence goes on from JABDJG010000174.1 coordinate 1,790, forward strand.
CCGGCGCTGGTCCATGCGGACGTAGCCGCGCTCACGCAGCACCGTCAGGATGGCCGTGTAGGTTGATGGACGGCCGATGCCGAGTTCTTCCATCTTCTTGATAAGCGAGGCTTCGGAATAACGCGGCGGCGGTTCAGTGAAGTGCTGGACGCTTTTGAGTTCGTGCAGGCCGACGACATCGCCCTTGGACATGGCGGGCAAACGCTTGCCGTTTTCGTCATCACCGTCGTCGCGGCCTTCCTGATAAACCTTGAGGAAGCCATCGAATTTCATCACCGAGCCGGTCGCGCGGAAGGAATAGACCTTGCCGTCGATGCCGGTGGCCGTGATGTCGACGGATGTGCGCTGCATTTCGGCGCTTTCCATCTGGCTGGCGATGGTACGCTTCCAGATCAGGTCATAAAGCTTGGCCTGGTCGTCCTGCAGGTACTGTCTTATGTCGCCGATCTTGCGGGATAGCTCGGTCGGCCGAATCGCTTCGTGGGCTTCCTGGGCGTTCTTGGCCTTGGTTCGGTAGATCCGCGGCGAACCGGGCACGTAAGGCTCGCCATAATTCTGTTGAATGACATTGCGGGCGGCCGCGATCGCCTCATTGGCCATCTGCACACCATCGGTTCTCATATAGGTGATTAGACCTACTGTCTCGCCGCCGATGTCGATACCTTCATAGAGACGCTGTGCCGTCTGCATGGTTTTCTGCGACGAGAAGCCGAGCTTGCGGGAGGCTTCCTGCTGCAATGTCGAGGTGGTGAAGGGGGCATACGGGTTGCGCTTGACCGGTTTACTCTCGACGTGATCGACAACGAAGCGGGCATCTTTCAGCGCCGTTTCGATTTCCCGGGCCTGCTGTTCGTTGCCAATATCGAGTTTGCCCAGCTTGGTGCCGGCAATGGCCGACAAGGCGCTATCAAAGGCGGCAGCATCGCCGGTGCGCATCGCCGCCTCGATGGTCCAGTACTCATCCTTGATGAAGGATTCGATTTCCAACTCGCGCTGGGAGATCAGGCGCAATGCGACCGATTGAACGCGCCCGGCCGAGCGGGCGCCCGGCAACTTGCGCCACAGCACTGGTGACAGCGTAAAGCCGACCAGATAATCAAGCGCCCGGCGGGCGAGATAGGCATCGACCAGAGCGTTGTCGATCTGGCGCGGGTGGGCCATGGCCTCCAGCACGGCCGACTTGGTGATGGCGTTGAACACCACGCGGTCGACCTGGCGGTCACGCAACAGGCCCTTCTTTTTCAGGATCTCCAGAACATGCCATGATATTGCCTCACCTTCGCGATCCGGGTCAGTGGCCAGGATCAGACGGTCGCCGTCCTTCAGGGCATCGGCGATGTCTTTCAGGCGCTTTGATGATTTTGAGTCCATCTCCCAGGACATGGCGAATTCTTCATCGGGCCGGACCGAACCGTCCTTGGGTGGCAGATCGCGGATGTGGCCGTAGGACGCCAGGACCTGATAGTCCTTGCCCAGGTATTTGTTGATTGTTTTAGCCTTGGCAGGCGACTCAACGACAACGACGTTCATCTACTAAAACTACCTCTTTGAAGCCCTTCCGATCGCTGGAAAGCCCACGGATCGGCTGTAAATCAGATGCCACATCTGGGCAAATTCGTGTGCGATTTAAAGACCGGCTACAGCAATAATCATGCGGTTGTGCGCTAGGCGTCATATCGGTGTCGGCTGCAACTCGCAAGGGTCGGCTCAAGAAATTTACAAATTTGCCGATCAATTTTCCCGGCGTGATGAATTTGCCATAATGGATTGCGGCGCTTGTGTCAGGCTATGTTCATGGACACTCTTTGACCGGCATGCCGGGTCAATTTTCCGGCGATTTCAAGCTCAAGCAGCACGTTGGCGACCGACTGACTGGTGCAGCCGCTTTCCCGGATCAGGTCGTCGATTTCGACAGGCGAGGGGCCGAGCAGTGACAGAACAGCGCGCCGGTCGGCATCGCCGACGACGGTATCGCCGGCTGGCGCTTGTTTCGCCGCGGCAGGTGCTGGCCCCAGATCAAATTGAGCGGGATGCTCGGCGATAGCGTCGAGAATGTCGCTGACGCCCGATACCAGGACTGCGCCATCCCTGATCAGCTTGTTGGTGCCGGCGGCGCGCGGGTCCAGCGGCGAACCGGGGACCGCAAGTACATCGCGGCCCTGTTCGCCCGCCAGGCGAGCGGTTATGAGTGAGCCCGATCGAAGAGCGGCTTCGACGACGAGAACACCGCGTGACATGCCGGAAATCAGCCGGTTGCGGCGCGGGAAGAATTCTGCCTTCGGCCGGGTGCCCGGCGCCATTTCAGAGACCAGCAGGCCGCGTTCGGCAATGGCGTGGTGAAGCTCGGCGTTCTCGGGAGGGTAGATGACGTCCAGGCCACCGGCAAGGACGGCGGCGGTTCCGGTCTCGAGCGATGCCTGATGGGCCGCCGTATCGATGCCGCGGGCTAGGCCTGAGACAATCGTTATGCCCTGGTTGCCAAGCTCGGCGGCCATCTGGCGGGCAAACTTGCGGCCGTTGGCAGATGCATTGCGGGCGCCGACAATGGCCAGTGTCGGACGGCTGAGTATGCCGGGCTGCCCTATGATGCAAACCAGCGGTGGCGGGGCATCGATATGGCGCATCAAAGCGGGGTAGTCATCTTCGCTCAGTTCGACAAACCGGGCGCCCATGGCTGCCGCCCGTTCGATGTCGCGGTCGGCATCGGCTGGCGAATAAAGGCGGATCTGGCGTTTGAGGCCGCCGCGTTGTGACAGTTCAGGCAGGGCAATCAGGGCATCGGCCGCACTGCCGTAGTGCTCGATCAACCGTTGATAGGTTGTCGGACCGATGTTTTCAGATCTGATCAGCCGCAGCCGGTCACGGCGCTCGTCATGAGTGAGGCTGACAGATGTCATTTACTTGCAGTGCTGTTCTTCAGCTTGATCTTTGTTTCCTCGCCGCGCATCAGGCGACCGAAATTGCTGCGATGGGCAAAATAGATGATGGCGCCGATGACCAGCGTCAGGACAACCAGATGATTGTGCCGCAGCATGATGGCGGCAATCGGCACGGCGGTTGAAGCGCCAAGGCTTGAAACGGAGGAATACCGAAATACAGCCGCCAGCACCAGCCAGACCACGATGAACATCACGGCCAGCGGCCAGGCAGCGGCAAACAGTACGCCCAGATAAGTGGCAACGCCCTTGCCGCCCTTGAATTTCAGCCAGACCGGAAGAACGTGGCCTACGAAAGCACCGAAGCCGGCCAGCATGACAGCCTCGTTGCCGGCAAAGTGCTTTGCCAGCAGAACCGGTATAGCGCCTTTCAGCATGTCGCAGGCAAGTGTCGCAAAGGCGATCTTCTTGGATCCGGTCCGCAACACATTAGTGGCACCGATGTTGCCCGAGCCGATCGAGCGGATGTCGCCCAGGCCGCCCAAACGGGCAAGCAGCAGGCCGAACGGAATAGACCCGCAGACGTAGCCGATGGCCAGCCAGGCGATTACCAGGATCGGCGAAAGCGATGCCGCCTCGTTCATTACCGTCAGTCCCCAGTTGTTACGGAACCTAATCGTAGGCGTAGACGGTGCGCCCGGCAACGACTGTTTCGAGGACCCGGCCTTCCAGGGTCCGGTGCTCGAACGGGGAATTCTTGGCGCGCGAGCGCAATTTGGTGTCTTCGACGGTCCAAGACTTGTCGGGATCAGCAATAACGAAGTCAGCCGGCGCCCCGGGAGCGAGGCGGCCAACCTCCAGGCCGAGCAATTCGGCGGGCCGGGTCGTCATCGCCGAAATCAGCCGCGGCAGCGCGATATCGCCGGCATGGTGCACGCTGAGCGCGGCGGAGAACATCGTTTCAAGCCCGATGGCGCCGAATTCGGCTTCGGCAAAGGGCAGGCGCTTGGTGTCGGCGCTCTGCGGGTCATGACTGGAAACGATGACATCGATCGAGCCGTCATTCAGCCCTTGGATGAGTGCCGACCGGTCGTCTTCGCTGCGCAGCGGCGGCGACATTTTGAAAAAGGTGCGATAAGCGCCGATGTCGTTTTCGTTGAGCACGAGGTGGTTGACCGAGACGCCGCACGAGACCGGCAACCCGCGCTGTTTGGCATTGCGAATAACGTTGAGGGACGCCGCGCATGAAATTTGTGCCGCGTGATACCGCGCGCCGGTCAATTCCACCAGGCGCAGATCACGTTCCAGCATGATGACTTCGGCGGCTGCCGGCACTCCGGGCAGGCCGAGCCGTGTTGCGACCTCGCCTTCGTTCATGACGCCTGTGGCCAGCGAGGGTTCTTCAATGTGCTGAACGACCAGGAGGCCGAAATCGTTGGCATAGGACAGGGCGCGGCGGAACAGCTGCGCATTGGAGACGGCCTGGTTGCCATCGGTAACCGCCACCGCACCTGCTTCTTGCAGCATGCCGAATTCGGTGATCGCCTGGCCTTTGAGGCCCTTGGTGATGGCGGCCATCGGGGCGACGCGTACAACCGCCGTATCGCGGGTGCGACGCAGGATGAAGTCCACGATGGCGACATCATCGATCACCGGATCGGTGTTCGGCATGACAATCATGGTGGTGACGCCGCCGGCAGCGGCAGCCTCGGAGGCCGTTGCGAGGGTTTCGCGGTATTCGTTGCCCGGCTCGCCGGTGAAGGTTCGCATGTCGAGCAGGCCGGGAAACAGCAGCTTGCTCTTGCAGTCGGTGACCCTGGTGCCGTTACCGGCCGACTTGGCGGTGACCTTTGGTCCGCACAGCACGATGCGGCCGTCGGCGATGATCACGCCGCCTGTGGTGTCGAGATCCTGCGAGGGGTCGATCAGGCGGGCGTTGACGTAGGCCCGGCGGGTGGCATCGCCCCTGATTGCGGTTTCAAGCGGCATCAGGCAATGCCTCCGCCCGGCAGGTTGCGGGCCAGCGCATCGAGCACCGCCATGCGGATGGCGACGCCCATCTCGACCTGCTCTCGAATGACCGACTGAACGCCATCGGCGACTTCTGAGTCGATTTCGACGCCGCGGTTCATCGGACCGGGGTGCATCACAAGGGCATCGGGCCTGGCGAGCGCCAGCTTTTGAGCATCCAGGCCATAGAACCGGTAATACTCACGGCTTGATGGCACGTAGCGGCCATCCATGCGTTCCAGCTGCAGGCGCAGCATCATGACGACATCGGCGCCGTCAAGGCCGCTGGCCATATCGCGGTAGACATCGGCGCCAAGCCGCGATGCATCTGCCGGCAGCAGCGTGGAAGGCGCAACGAGGCGGACATAGGCGCCCATCTTTTGCAGCAACAGCAGGTTTGAGCGGGCAACGCGTGAATGCAGGATGTCGCCGCAGATCGCGACATTGAGGCCTTGCAGCTTGCCGAGCCGGCGGCGGATGGTCAGGGCATCGAGCAGAGCTTGGGTTGGATGCTCGTGCTGGCCGTCACCGGCGTTGACGACGGCGCAACCGACCTTCTGGGCCAAAAGCTCGGCGGCGCCGGAGGCGCCATGGCGCACGACCAGAATATCGGGATGCATGGCGTTGAGGGTCATGGCGGTATCAACGAGCGTCTCGCCCTTGGCGACCGAGGAGCCCTTGACCGACATGTTCATGACATCGGCGCCGAGCCGCTTGCCGGCCAGTTCAAATGAGCTTTGCGAGCGGGTCGAGGCTTCAAAGAATAGGTTGATGTGAGTGCGGCCGCGCAGCGTTGACTGTTTTTTCTCGATCTGGCGGTTCAGTTCGACATAATGATCGCCGAGATCGAGCAGGGCGCTGATTTCATCTGGAGACAGGTGATCGATGGCCAAAAGATGCTGGCCGTTGATGATCGTTTTCGGGCGGGATTGGGTCGCAGTCATTAAAGCCGAGGCTATAGGGATCATTTTATCGTCTGGCAAGCAGTCAAATCGCGAAATCTGTGGTAAAGTGAATTTGCGGGTGAGGATCCGTGGAGGTGTTATATGGCGTCAGCTGAAACCGGCTTGACCCACGAGGTCTTCAATCAATCGACCCCGTTTGAAAATTTCAACCTGTTTACGTCGGACACAATCCTGCAATCGGTAATTGCCCAGGAGGGTGGCGATCCGTCATCCAACCGGCTGACCGAGCTCGGTGCGGTGGCCGGCAGTGCCGATGCAGCGGCAATGGCGCGCCAGGCCAATGAAAACCCGCCTACCCTGAAACCTATCGACCGGTATGGCAACCGCCAGGACATTGTCGAGTTTCATCCCGCGTATCATGATCTGATGACCATCAGCATGCAGCATGGGCTGCACTGTTCGTCGTGGGAGCGCGGCGGCAGCAAGGCACGGGCGGATCAGGGCCGTAACGTCGAGCGTGCGGCCGGTCTGTTCATGACCACGCAGATGGAGGCTGGCCACTGCTGCCCGATCACCATGACCAATGCGTCCGTTGCTGTGCTCAACCAGCAGGGCGATGTTGCCGACAACTGGCTCGGCAAGCTCTTCGTTCACGATTACGACCATCGATTTGTGCCGCTTGATGAAAAGCGTTCGGTGACCATCGGCATGGGCATGACGGAGCGCCAGGGCGGCACGGATGTGCGTTCCAACACGACCTGTGCGATCCCGGTCGAAGGCGGCGGGCCGGGCGAGGAGTATCTGGTTACCGGCCATAAATGGTTCATGTCGGCGCCGATGTGCGATGCATTCTTGATCCTGGCCCAGGCGCCGGGCGGCCTGTCGTGCTTTTTTGTGCCACGGCTGTTGCCGGACGGGACGCCAAATTCGCTGCGCTTCCAGCGGTTGAAGAACAAACTGGGCAATCACTCGAATGCCTCTTCGGAGGTTGAGTTCCACAAGGTTCATGCCTGGCTGTTCGGCGAGGAAGGCCGCGGGATCAATACGATCATCGAGATGGTGACCTATACGCGGCTTGATTGCGCGATCTCATCTGCTGGCCTTATGCGCCAGGCGCTGGCCAACGCCATTCATCACTGCAACGCGCGAACGGTGTTTCAGAAAAAACTCATCGATCAGCCCTTGATGCGACAGGTGCTGGCCGACATGACACTGGATCAGGAAGCTGCAACAGCGCTGGTGATCCGGCTGGCGCGGGCCTTTGACGGGGCTGACGAAGATCCACGCGAGGCCTCGATTGCCCGCATCATGTCGCCGGCGATCAAATATTGGGTGTGCAAGGCGCTGCCCGGCTTTGCCTTTGAGGCGATGGAATGCCTTGGTGGCAATGGCTATGTCGAGGACGGCCCGCTGGCGCGGCTGTATCGCGAGGCGCCGCTCAATGCGATCTGGGAAGGCTCCGGCAATGTCATGTGTCTTGATGTGCTGCGCGCCATCAACAAGGATCCCGAGGGCCTGCAGGGTATTCTCGATGGCATGATCCAATGTGCGGATGGCGAGGCCAGGCTGGTCAACGCGATTGAGAAGCTGCGTGAGCGGTTTGCCAACCCGTCCGGGCTGGAGGCCGATTTGCGCCATGTCGTCGAGCGGCTGGTGCATACGGCGGCTGGATGTCTCTTGCTGAAGTCGGCGCCCGATGCGGTGTCCGAAGCGTTCGTGTCGAGCCGCATAAAGGGCAGCTATCGGGGCCACTATGGTTCACTGCGCGGCGCCGACATCAGCGCTATCCTGGAGCGATCTCAGCCGGTCTATTGAACTGTCATTGATTGGGTCGGTCAGATGAACGAGGCCCGCAAAGACGGCGCTCATCGGTCATCAGCGCGCAAGACCTTGAGCCGGTCGAGCGCACCTTGCAGGATATAGGCCGCGGCCAGCTTGTCGACCAATTCAGCACGCCGGGCGCGGGTGGTGTCGGCATCGATCAGCATACGCTGGACCGCGGCGGTCGACAGGCGCTCGTCCCAAAAGACGATGGGAATGTCGGTCAGCTGGGCCAGATTGCGGGCAAAGGCGCGGGTTGACTGCACGCGCGGGCCGGTGCTGCCGTCCATGTTGACCGGCAGGCCCAGCACGATGCCGGCAATTGAATGTTCTGCAATGATTGCCAGGAGCGCTTCGGCATCCTTGCCGAATTTGGTCCGCCTGATGGTTATGAGCGGCGTTGCGACCTGCTGCAGCACATCGGACAGAGCAACACCAATGGTTTTGGTACCGAGATCGAGCCCGGCCAGCCGGTCGCCGGTCTTCAGGCGCTCGCTCAGCGTATCGATCGTTGGTGGGTCTTTCGGATCAGCCATTGCGATGTTGTCATATGCTGTTCGCGGTCCTGCCGCAAACCATTGATTGCGGCCAGCAAACATTACAGTATTAGGCGGAAGAGCACAGGGAGATACGCTTATGAGAATCACGTGGCTAGGTCACTCAGCCTACCGGATCGAAACCGGGTCTTCGGTGCTCATTGTCGATCCGTTCCTGTCCGGCAGTCCGGTATTCGACGGCAGTGTCGAAGAGGCAACAGCTGGTGCAACACATGTGGCGCTGACACATGGCCATGACGACCACATCGGCGATACCGCTGATATCTGCAAGGCAACAGGGGCAACATTGATCGCGGTCTATGAACTGGCTGTGCATCTGAACGGGCAGGGGGTTGAAAACCTTGAGCCGACCAACACCGGCGGGACGATCTATACGGATGATTTCGACGTGACGTTCGTGCGGGCGGACCATTCATCGTCTTCGGGTGGAGTGCCGCTCGGCAATCCGTGCGGGCTGGTAATCCGGCCGAAGCCGTCCGGCCCGGTGATTTATCACATGGGCGATACCGACATCTTCGGGGACATGGCGCTGATCAACGAGATCTACAAACCCGATATCGGCATCGTGCCGATCGGCGACCGGTTCACCATGCGCGATGATGTGGCTGCGCTCGCCTGCAAGCGGTTCTTTGATTTCTCGGCGATCCTGCCGTGCCATTACAAGACCTTCCCCTTGCTGGTCGACAGTGCTGATGGTTTTATCGCCGCGATGGGCGATGATGGCGGCAAGGTCAAGGTGCTGGATGTTGGCGCGAGCCTGGAGGTTTAGCATATTCGCCAGCCTTACCCCTCCTCATAAGCGGGAGGTGAATAGCCCCTAAAACTTGGGATGCACGAAGGTGGTGCAGACGTATTTCGAGCCGGTCGAACCTTTCCAGGATGTCGCTGCACATCTCGGGCGCAATCGAAACATCAATCCAGCGGATTTAAGTGAGTCACGGGCGGGGTGTGCTCCATTTTGAGGTGTTTCCCTGCGATGATCAGGTGGCGGCCTGATTGAGTCACATCACGCCGGTTGCAGCGCCCAAGGCGCGGTGCTATCAAGCGCGCCGATAGGAATTCCCTTGTCTTTGGAGCCATACCCACAATGTCGGTCGATCAGACTACCGTGCGCCGGATCGCCAAGCTTGCGCGGATCAAGGTGAGTGAAGACGCCGTACCGGCGCTTGAAGGCGAATTGAACGCCATTCTCGAGTGGATCGAGATGCTCAACGAGGTCGACACCAAAGGTGTGCAGCCAATGACGGCGGTCGTCGAGACCGCTATGAAAAAGCGCGACGATGTTGTGAACAAGGGCGGCATTCCCGACGACATCATGGCGAATGCGCCGGCATCGGAAGATCATTTCTTCATGGTGCCCAAGGTGGTGGAGTAGGGCGGATGAGCAAGCTTACCGAGTTGACAATTGCAGCCGCGCGCGAAGGCCTGAGAGCGAAATCTTTTACCGCGACCGAGCTGACCAAGGATTATATCGAGGCGGTGGAAAAGGCCCGCATCCTCAATGCCTTCGTCCATGAAACGCCCGACCTGGCGCTGGAGATGGCCAAGGCGAGCGATGAACGGCTTGCCAAAGGTGACGGCGGAGCGCTGGAGGGCATCCCGCTCGGCATCAAGGATCTGTTTGCGACCAAGGGTGTGCATACCCAGGCGTGCAGCCATATTCTTGACGGGTTCAAACCAACCTATAATTCAACCGTGACGCAGAACCTGTTCGATGACGGTGCGGTCATGCTTGGCAAGCTCAATATGGATGAGTTTGCCATGGGGTCATCAAACGAGACTTCCTACTACGGCAATGTCATCAATCCCTGGCGGCGCGAAGGATCTAATGCAGCGCTGGTGCCGGGCGGCTCATCGGGCGGCTCGGCAAGTGCCGTTGCCGCGCATATCTGCGCCGGCGCCACGGCAACGGATACCGGCGGCTCGATCCGGCAGCCGGCCGCTTTCACCGGCACCGTCGGCATCAAGCCGACCTATGGCCGGGTGTCGCGCTGGGGCGTTGTGGCGTTTGCCTCCTCGCTCGACCAGGCAGGACCGATAGCGCGCGATGTACGTGACAGCGCGATCATGCTGGGCTCGATGGCAAGCGTTGACGACAAGGACACAACCTGCGTCGACCGGCCGGTGCCCGATTATGAAGCTGCGCTGACCGGCGATATCCGCGGTCTTCGGGTCGGGATTCCCAGGGAATACCGGGTCGAGGGCATGCCGGCCGATATCGATGCGCTATGGACCAGTGGTGCTGAGATGCTCAAAGCGCGCGGCGCCGAAATCGTCGATGTCTCGCTGCCGCACACCAAATATGCGCTGCCGGCCTATTATATCGTGGCGCCGGCCGAGGCCTCGTCCAATCTGGCCCGCTATGACGGCGTGCGCTATGGCCTCAGGGTCGAGGGCGACGACATCACCGACATGTATGAAAAGACCCGCGCCGAGGGTTTTGGTGCCGAGGTCAAGCGGCGCATCATGATCGGCACCTATGTGCTGTCGGCCGGTTATTACGATGCCTATTATGTCAAGGCGCAGCAGATCCGCACCCTGATCAAGAAAGACTTCGATGACGCCTGGAGCGATGTCGATGTCATGCTGACGCCGGCAACGCCGTCGGCGGCCTTTGCGCCCGGCGAGATCACCGATCCGGTCCAGATGTACCTCAATGACATTTTTACGGTGACGGTCAACATGGCCGGCCTGCCGGGGATTGCGCTGCCGGCCGGGCTGTCGCACGACGGCCTGCCGCTGGCGCTACAGCTGATCGGGCGGCCGTTCGATGAGGAAACACTGTTCCGCACAGCCCATGTCATCGAACAGGACGCCGGTTTTACGGCGCGGCCGCAAGCCTGGTGGTGAGGCGATGAACCAGCGCCGGCATGGGGTCAAGACGATCTTCACTGCACTGCGCCTGGTCATGCGGTTCTTTGCAGGTTTTATCTTGATGATCGTCGGCATCGTTGGCTGGCGCAGGCTATGGATCGAGGGCAAGGCGATTTCGGCGCTGGAATACGGCGAAATCGTCTCGCTCGGCATCCTGCTGGCAATCGCGGTCGGGCTGTTATTGTTTTCCTATCGGATCAAGGGTGAGATCGACAAGGTGTGACCGGGGAATGCACCGCTTCACGAGCAGATCTTTTTCAGCGCTTTCCACTGGTAATCCGGTATGACACCGCGGGCCTCGCCTGGCGGTAGCGGCTTGATGAATTCTACCCGTTCACCGGTGCCCGGGTGGGTTGAGAGCATGCTCGACAAGTCCTTCCATTTGCCGGTGGCGATGCTCCATTCCTTCTTGCTCAGCTTTTCAAAGAAGTGGCGCAGCCCCTTGGGATCGATCGCCCCTTCGGTCAGGATCGTGACCGCATAGTCGTCCGCTTCACGCTCGGCATCGCGGCTGTACTGCAGCATGGTGAGGAGGCCGGCGACACTACCAAGCGTGTCGCCGCCCGACCCGCCGGTGCCCAGGCTGATCAGCAGTTGCAGACCGATGTTGCGCACCAGTGATGCTTCGGGGTGCAGGTGGGCGGTGTGACCAAGTTCATGAGCGATGACACCGGCGACTTCTTCCGGGCTGTCGGCCTGTTTGATCAGCCTGCCGGTCAGCACAATCCGTCCGCCGGGCAGGGCAAAGGCATTGACGAACGGCATGTCGAAGACCCGGACGGAAAAATCAGGCGTTTCGCTGGATGCGGCCGCGACCCGGCCGGCAAGCGCTGCCAGAGCATGTTTGCCGGCCGGGTTATCGCACTGCCTTGCATCCTTGATGAAGGCATTTTCCGTGTGGTCGGCAAGCTTGTCACGCCATTCGGCAGGCAGCATGGCAGCGATCCTTTGCGGCGCGATATTCAACATCGCATACCCAACAGCAAAGAACAGGGCCAGCCCGGTAATGACAATTGCGGTAAATTTCAATGCCTTGCCGGGATTGAAGCCGCCGGCGACGTGACTGGCCTGCTCCAAGACCTGATCGGCGGCCAGTCCCGGCGGCAGGTTGAGCCGGGCATTTGGCTCACTTGTGTGTTTCAGACGCAGCGTCTCGCCGGGGCGCACCGGCGAGGCCGCCTCAAGGCCTGAGAAGGTCCAGCGCCGGGATTGGCCGGCCGGTCCGGTGACGACCAGTCCGTCGCTGCGCACCTCTACCTTAACGTCGTGACTTGTTGCCGACTGGCCGTCGAACAACTGTGCCGGGTGGGGAACTGCCATAGTGTGTGACCCGGTTCCTAAAAGGCGTCGATGTCGAAAGCTTCAACCAGGCCCTCACCGCGCTTGTCGATGGCGGCGGTTGATTGCTGGATGGCCGAGACATCGACCGTTCCATCAACGCTGAGGCGATTGCACATGTAACGCATCAGGCGCTGCACGACATATGGCTGCCCGATGCCGAGCGTGAGAATCATGATCAACAGGTTGCCGAGCCACAATCCGACCAGGCTGAGCACAGTGACATCAAACCTGAAGCGAGCATTGTCGAAGGTGGTGTACTCGGCAAACAGCATCATCTCCCGGGCCGTGTAGGCGGTCCACAAGATGGCAATGCCGACGTAAAGGGCAAACAGGCCCGCATAGGCGGCAACGATAATCCAGACAGCCTTTCCGTCGAATTTTCCCTTTTCGAGATTTTCGAAATAACCTTCAAATGCCGCCATGCTGCCGCCGAACAACAGGCCGATCAGCACAAGTGCTGCGATGATGATCACCGGTGTCAGTATCCAGCAAATGGCATAGCGGGCATAGAGCGGGCCGGCCGGCCCTTTGAACTTGAACGATTTATCGCCGAAGTTCATGTCGCCGAACATGCGCTGCTGGATATTGAGGTTCATGGCCGGTGTCGACCAGCCAAGGGTCATGCTCTTGAGCAGCATCGACCCGAAATACAGCATGCTGAATGAAAACGACGATCCGGTCAGGGTGCCGCGGATGCCGCGCCACAAGGTGCGCGACAGGCGGTAGCGGCGGGCGCGATATACGGCCATGCCGTACAACAACATGAAGCCGAACAGGAATGTGAACTGGATGACAACAATGACGACCTCGGGGTTGTCAAAAAGGAACTGCGCGGCCACCGAGATAATGATGAACGGCAGACCGATGATGGCAAAGATAATCAGAGCGCCCAAAAACAGCTCCATGCCGGTTCCGGTATACTCGAGCGACTGGCCATTGATCTTGATGTTGGACCAGATGTGGCGGCGCACGTTGGTCTTTGCCCAAAAGCGGTAAATCGTCAAAGTGACGAGGGTAAGTAGGAAATTTTTCAAACACAGCCCCAGCAAACCATCGGATTCGGTATACTCGACCGAGATCGGTTCGCCGCCGGGCCGACTGTGTGGAGTCTGGTCGCCAAATCGTAAGTCCATGCCGCATTCCTTTAGTGAGCCTACCGCCGCGGGCATATTGCCAGTCAGATTGCCTTAGAGGAAGTGCGGCGAGGATTTCGGGCATTTTTCGTTGCAATTTTATCACATGTGACAGTTTAATGAACGGCCGTTCCCATTCGGCCACAATATTTCTACTTTCACAATTAATAGGTAGTGATAATTGAAAGGTGCGGACAGCCGATCGACTTTAAATGGGTTTTTGGGTCACAAGGTCGGTCCGCAGACGAGTGACGATCGGACTTTCAAACGGCGAAAGTTAACAGGATTATTCGCGAGCCGATTCAATTGAGTTGCGTTGGTTAAACCGATGCAAAACTTGTTGTCGGATAACAACGCGAAAGCAGGGAAGCGCTGACTAATGGATGCAAAAACAATAACAAAATCAAACTTGCCTAGCCGTCACGTGACGGTTGGTCCCCAGCGCGCACCGCACCGTTCGTATTATTATGCCATGGGTCTGACCAGCCAGCAGATCCAGCAGCCCTTCGTTGGCGTTGCAACCTGCTGGAATGAGGCTGCGCCGTGCAATATCGCACTGATGCGCCAGGCGCAGGCGGTCAAAAAGGGTGTCGCAGCCGCAAGTGGCACGCCGCGCGAGTTTTGCACAATTACCGTGACCGACGGTATCGCTATGGGCCACCAGGGCATGAAGTCGTCGCTGGTATCGCGCGAGGTGATTGCTGATTCGGTCGAACTCACGATGCGTGGGCACTGTTATGATGCGCTTGTCGGCATTGCCGGCTGCGATAAATCGTTGCCCGGCATGATGATGGCGATGTGCCGTTTGAACGTTCCATCGATCTTTATTTACGGTGGGTCAATTTTGCCCGGCACCTTCCGTGGACAGCCTGTCACCATACAGGATGTGTTCGAGGCTGTCGGACGCCATTCGGTCGGCGACATGTCGGATGCCGATCTGGATGAGCTTGAACATGTAGCCTGCCCGTCGGCGGGCGCCTGCGGTGCCCAGTTCACCGCCAATACGATGGCGACGGTCTCCGAGGCGATCGGTCTGGCGCTGCCGTACTCGGCCGGTGCGCCGGCGCCTTATGAAATCCGCGATGCATTTTGCATGACCGCAGGCGAGCAGGTTATGGACCTGATCGCCAAGAACATCCGGCCGCGCGATATCGTCACGCTTGAAGCGCTGGAAAATGCCGCAACCGTCGTTGCCGCCTCGGGTGGTTCAACCAATGCAGCGCTGCACCTGCCGGCAATGGCGCATGAATGCGGCATCAAGTTCGACCTGTTCGATGTGGCAGAGATCTTCAAGAAAACGCCTTATATCGGCGATCTCAAGCCGGGCGGTCGTTATGTCGCCAAGGATCTTTTCGAGGTAGGCGGCATTCCGCTGTTGATGAAGACACTGCTGGAGCACGGTTACCTGCATGGCGACTGCATAACGGTGACCGGGCGGACGATCGCGCAGAACATGGAATCGGTGAAATGGAACCCCGACCAGGACGTGATCCTGCCGGCCAACAAGCCGTTGACCAAAACCGGCGGTGTCGTCGGCTTGCGCGGCAACCTGGCGCCGGATGGTGCCATCGTCAAAGTTGCCGGCATGGAGACCCTGAAGTTTACCGGTCCGGCCCGGTGTTTCGATTCAGAAGAACTGGCCTTCGAGGCCGTGCGCAATCGCGATTACAAGGAAGGTGAAGTGCTCGTCATCCGCTACGAGGGTCCCAAGGGCGGCCCCGGCATGCGCGAGATGCTGGCAACGACGGCTGCGCTTTATGGCCAGGGTATGGGCGACAAGGTGGCACTCATCACCGATGGCCGTTTTTCAGGCGCGACACGCGGCTTTTGCATCGGCCACGTCGGGCCCGAAGCAGCTGTTGGCGGGCCAATCGGTCTGCTGAAAGATGGCGATGTGATCACCTTGGATGCGGTCGAGGGCGAGATATCGGTGGCGCTGAGCGATGAAGAACTCAGCCAGCGGGCCAAAGCCTGGAAGCCGCGCGGCACAGACTACAATTCGGGCTGCATCTGGAAGTACGCCCAGACGGTCGGGTCTGCCGTCAATGGTGCGGTAACGCATCCCGGTGGTGAAGCGGAGACGAGTTGTTATGCCGATATCTAGTCAACCCCAATCGTTGCGGCGCGTGGCGCTGGGCGGTCTGACAGCGCTGGCCATAGCCTGCACGCCGACGACGGGGTCCTTAGCGGCGGGCGAGAATGAAGAATACTTCCTGCAATTCCATTCCTTCGTGCCGGCACAAAAAAGCTTCAAACTGCCCAAACTGACCAGAAAGGTCACCTGGCGCGGCGACATGCGCAAGGCCAGGAAAGCCTGGCGTGAGGGCAAATACGTCAAGGCGCGCAAGCATCTAGAAAGAGCCCACAGAAAAGGTCACATGATCGCTGCGTGGTATCTCGGGCACATTTATCAGCAGGGCCGCGGCGTCAAGAAGAACGAGGCGCTGGCGTTCAAGCTCTACCGCGACGTGGCACTGGCGTATCAGCCTGATATGCCGATCGAAAAGCGGATGATCTTTGTTGACGCCCGGGTCCGGGTTGCAGATGTCTACCGTGAAGGCTCCAGCGCTGCCAAGGTTCAAAAGGATCCCAACCGAGCGCTCAGGCTGTATAGCGCCGCATCGAGTCACGGCCACCCTGGCGCCGATTACGGACTGGCGGTGATTTATCTCAAGGGTCTTGGCATCAGGAAGAACCCGAAGCGGGCGTTGCGGTGGCTGAGCATTGCGGCCGGCAAACGGTATGCGCCGGCCGAAGCGCTGCTGGGTGAACTCTACTGGCAGGGCAAATATGTGCCCAAGGACAGGGCGCGCGCCGTTACATGGTACCTGCTGGCACGTGAGACAGCCAACCCGGTTGTGCACCGGCACATCTTCGACAGGCTGGAAGAAATGCTGTTGGCGATCGATGACAAGCAACGCTCAGAGGCGCTGGCAATCGCCGGACGCTGGAACAAGAAAATTCCGGCGAAGACGGGATTTCTCCCAGCCTCTGACTGACGTTACACTGACAATTCGATGACGACCGGCACGTGATCGGACGGTTTTTCCCATTCGCGCACGTGTTTGTCTATCCTGCAGGCTGTCAAGCGGTCGGCGGCTTGCGGTGACAACAGGTGATGATCGATGCGAATGCCGTTGTTGCGCTGCCAGGCGCCGGCCTGATAGTCCCAAAAGGTGAACTCGCCGCCGGCACTCGATGTGGCGCGCAGCGCATCGGTAAAACCGAGATTAACCAATTCGCGGAACTTTTGCCTGGTCGAGGGCAGGAACAGTGCATCATTGATCCACTGATCGGGTTTGCGGGCGTCTTCGGCTTGCGGAATGACGTTGTAGTCACCTGCCAGCACCAGCGGCTCCTCGTGGCTGAGCGTGTGCCGGGCATGGTCGATCAGGCGGTCCATCCAGGCCAGTTTGTAAGGGTATTTGAGGCTGTCGACCGGATTGCCGTTGGGCAGATAGATCGAAGCCACACGCACGCTCGAAGTGTCGCCGGGAATAACCGCTTCGAGATAACGAGCCTGTTCGTCTTCGTCATCACCAGGCAGGCGCGGGATCAGTTCGTCAAACGGGCGCTTGGACAGGATGGCAACGCCGTTGAAGCCCTTTTGGCCGTGGGTTGCCACGTTGTAGCCCAGGTCCTCGAACGGCTGAGCGGGAAAGCCTTCATCGACCGACTTTATCTCCTGCAGGCACACGACGTCCGGCGACGCCTCGTGCAGCCAGGCCTGCAGGGTTTCCAGCCGTGCCTTGATCCCATTGATGTTCCACGTGGCAATCTGCATGACCGGTTGTTTTCCGTTGCGCTGTGATGTGGAGTTACCGCTGAGCGCTTATCGCAAGGCAATCGGGTGAACGCAAGCAACGTTACCTCTTGCGCACCTCACAAACAATTCGGCGCGGCTGGCGGTCGCAGCCGTTTGGCCACCACAGGGCAAATTCACCATTTCGGTAAGTGCTGCAGTAATTCTGCCAGCCGCAGCGGCAGCCGGCGACCCTGTGTTCGCAAAGGGCGCGGCTACCGGACCTGATCCAGCCGGACGTCCAGTTGTCCGCGCTGCCGGCTGGAGATGTCCATCTGTATCGATACAGGAACTGACGTTCATTGTCCGGCAACAGCCGATTGTTGCGGCCGCATTTCAGCAATGCGCGCTGGCGATAGGTGCGCTCCTTGAAGCGCTGCGGCGGAGTTGCACTCATGCACCATGCGAAATGCTCTTCGTATTCGGGGCGCCAACGGGTGCCGGAAAACCCACAGTTGCGATCCCGGCCCTGGATGGCATGCCTGACGGCAGTCTGCGCGTACCGGGCGCAGGCGCCAATCTCTCGCGGTCCGCCTGAACACGCGGCCAGCGCCTTGTGACGGGCTGTCTGCTCTAGTTTTCGCTTGTTAAAATCGGCCCCGAGGCACCAGGCCTTGTGGGCATCGAT
>JABDJG010000158.1 GCA_013002595.1 Hyphomicrobiales bacterium
TGCCCGCATTGCAATAAGGGCATAGACCTCTCCCGGCCGTGGCGGTGTGGCTGGTGTGGTTTCCTGAGCAACGAAGCGATGTTGTTGTCACCCAATCTTGTGTTTGATGGATGCTCGCACAAGGGACGCCACAGACCAACCGCGCTGCGATGCCCGCACTGCCGCCACGATATTATTCGCGACAACCCGGCCTACATTAGCGAACACAATGCAGACAGTCATGGCATTGCAGGCGTTGCCGAGTTTGTGAGCCCTGAGAACGGCGGTTAAGCGCAATTCATGCTGTCCAACCACCATCCACTACAATCGTTTGTCCTGTCGTGAAACCGCTTTCATCACCGGCCAGGTGAATGGCAAGCGCTGCGATCTCCTGTGGCTTGCCGAGGCGGCCAACCGGGTGCCGGGCGCTGAACATTGCCCGCGCCGCATCGGGGTCCTGCGCCCCCGATATCCGCGCATTCATTGATTCCGTTTCGATGGTGCCGGGACAGATCGTATTGATGCGGATGCCCTGTGCAGCAAAGTCAACCGAGATCGATTTGGTGAGCCCGTTGATCGCCCCTTTGGTGGTGCCGTAGGCAAATCGGTCCGGTGCGCCTTTCAGCGAAGAAATGATCGATCCGATATTGACGATGGTGCCACCGCCATTGGCAATCATCTGCGGCATGAACGCCTGGATCGTCCTGATCGTCCCGATGAGATTGATCTCGATTGCAGTATTCAGATCATCATCGCTGCAACTGAGAACGGTGTTAGGTTGCACAACCCCGGCGCAGTTTATGAGCACGTCCAGTGTGCCGATCTGTTCGGACAAGGCCCTGGTTGCGGTCATATCGGTCACATCAAGCTCATGCATGGCGGCAACGCCCTCATCGGCAAGCCCATCGAGCTTGGACCCGGACCGGTTGGTTGCAATCACCTGCGCCCCTTCGCGGGCAAAGGCGATCGCGATCGCCCGCCCGATCCCGGCGCCTGCCGCCGTCACCAGCGCCCGTTTGTGTGCAAGTCTTCCCGTCATATCTTTCTCCCCTTTTGCAGCCGGTTACAATCGACCGCCAGCAAACCTGCCGCAAGCCCTGCTGCACTCACACCCAAGTGACCTGCGACGGGTTGACACACTCTCAGGGCTGGCTACTTTGTTTGAAGCGCAGTAACAACGCGCTGATCCCCAGCGGGAGAGATCGGGTCTCGTCAATTAGCCCGGCGCCGAAGGAGCAACCGCCCCGGAAACTTTCAGGCACCCAGGACCGCTTCGGATCACGTCTCTGGAGAGCAGCGGTGCCTGGCATCGCTCACCGAAGGGGGTAAGCCGGGCGCAAGTTGGTGTTCGGTGAAATCTCTCAGGTCTGTGACAGAGGGGGCGGGTCCGGAAATTTCCGGACCAGCTTACTTTTGGTTGCGATGCTGGGAGATTGGTTTGAATGGCGGACTCAGAAACACTCAAGCGCACACCGCTTTATGACTTGCACGTCGAGCTCGGCGGCCGCATGGTCCCGTTCGCCGGCTACGAGATGCCGGTTCAGTACGCCGGCATCATGGCCGAGCATACCCACACCCGTGAAAACGCCGGTTTGTTCGATGTCTCGCACATGGGCCAGGCCTGGCTCAAGGGCCCCGACCGCGAGACAACGGCCCGGGCCATGGAAAGACTGGTGCCTGCCGATATCCTGACGCTGGAAACGGGCAGCCAGCGGTACTCACAACTGCTCAATGCCGACGGTGGCATAATCGATGACATGATGATCTCCCGTCCGGCAATCGACAACCTTGAAGGTTGGCTCTATCTGGTCGTCAACGCCTCTCGCAAGGACGTCGATTTTGCTCACATTCGTGAACATCTGCCGGACGGTATCGAGTTGATCGAAACGCCCGATTGGGCGCTGATCGCCCTGCAGGGTCCGAAATCCGAGGCAGTTCTGGCAAAGCTTTTGCCGGGCGCTGCTGACATGTCCTTCATGACCGGCAGGCCATTCACCTGTGAGGCGGGTGGCGGTTCGTTTGACATCTACGTGTCACGCTCGGGCTACAGCGGCGAGGATGGCTATGAAATTTCTGTCCCCAATGACAACGCCGCGGCCCTGTGGAGCGCGCTGATGGCCGATCCGGCGGTCGAGGCCGTTGGCCTCGGCGCTCGCGATTCCTTGCGTCTGGAGGCCGGCTTGTGCCTTTACGG
>JABDJG010000173.1 GCA_013002595.1 Hyphomicrobiales bacterium
GTGCAGCATCGGCATCAGATGATGGATCGACACCGAATGCGGCGCAGCAAAGCTGAAGAAGTTAAATCCGCCCTGCTCGCGCGCCTTGAGATCATCGCGGGTCCGCAGCAATTGCAGCAAAACCGACTTTGCCACCGGCAGGAAATCCTCGCCGGCTCGCGACAGTCTGGCCGGATAGGATTTACGGTCGATCAAGGCCATACCGGCCCACAGCTCGAGCGACTGGATGCGGCGCGAGAATGCCGATTGGGTGATATTGCGCTCCTGTGCTGCCCGGGTGAAATTCATCGTCCGGGCAAAACACACAAAATCCTCCAGCCAGTTCAAGTCCATCGCGCAGCACGCTTTCAAATCGCAGAATTCTGCGATCATACAATTCTGGAATAACGAGATGCAGACAATGAATTGTACACAAGCCCAATTCAACCCTTAGGCTTTGATCATAAGAACAGGGCAAGGGGAGTGCAGATGCACCTGGCGCGTTTCAAACGGCTGACATTAGGCCATTTTCCAACCCCGCTGGAGCGGTTGGACAATCTCTCACGAGCGCTTGGCGGACCTGACATCTACATCAAACGCGACGATTGCACGGGGCTTGCAACCGGCGGCAACAAGACCCGCAAGCTGGAGTTCCTTGTT
Organism: Hyphomicrobiales bacterium; assembly: GCA_013002595.1. Classification (GTDB taxonomy): domain Bacteria; phylum Pseudomonadota; class Alphaproteobacteria; order Rhizobiales; family Aestuariivirgaceae; genus JABDJG01. The sequence continues at coordinate 640 of JABDJG010000173.1, forward strand.
GCCGACGCCGTTCAGCAAGGCGCCGATACGCTGGTGACGCAAGGTGCAACCCAGTCCAACCACGTCCGCCAGACCGCTGCTGCTGCCCGCCGCGTCGGCATGCAATGCTATGCCCTGCTCGAGCGCAGGGTCATCAACATGGGCGATGGCTACGAGCAGGCCGGTAATGTGCTGCTCGATGACATGCTGAAATGCGAGTACGAATTCCGCCCCGAAGGCCTCGACATGAACGCCGAGGCGACCTTGCTCGGCGAGCGACTGCGTGAACGTGGCGCCAGACCCTATGTGATCCCCGGTGGCGGTTCCAATGCGATTGGTGCCCTTGGCTATGCCAATGCAGCCGAGGAACTGGTCTATCAGGCCGATGCCATGGGCCTGAAGATCGACAAGATCGTTCATGCGACCGGCAGCGCCGGCACCCAGGCAGGGCTCGTTGCCGGTCTTCATGCCCTGAGCGCACCGATCGACGTGATCGGTGTCTCGGTCCGCGCCAGGCGCGATGCACAGATTGCCAACGTGCACCGCCTGGCATGTGAAACCGCTGACCTGATTGGCGTCAAGCACGCGCTTGGCGCAGAACAGATCGAAGCGGTCGATGATTATGTCGGCCCCGGCTACGGACAGCCGACAGATGAAATGGTCGATGCAATTGCCCTCTTGGCAGCCGAGGAAGGCATCTTTCTCGACCCGGTCTATTCCGGCAAGGGCATGGCCGGCATGATCGGGCTGATCAAAAACGGAACGCTTAAAAAGGGTGAAACAGTTGTGTTCATTCACACTGGCGGCACAGCCGCGCTGTTTGCCTATCAACACCTGTTTTCGCGGCAATCGGCTGCATGAGTTCGAAAACCGCTTTGGGGGGTGTGGGAAATTATGTTGTGGCACTATGTCTTCTGCAGCCATGGCCACCGAATTGGTCAACATCGGCGCGCCGGCCGCCGCGCCTGACACAAACACACATTGATCTTGGCAACCGCAGCCGCCAAGCTGTCATCCATGTCGCTTGATTTCACACCGGCCGCCGAACGGCTCAGACGCAAACCGCCGCCCCATGTCGGCGACCATATCCGCTGGATCACCCTGGCTGACGACCATGGCCAGCGCATCGAGCGCGTAGCCTGGGCCATCCTGCATGCTTTTGACAGCTACTACGTCGACAGCCGTGCGATCCCGCAGCGTGCAAAGGCCGCCTTCGAGGATTGCAACCCATCTGAAAGTCTTTACCTGAGCCGGCGGCGGCTGTCGGCATATTCAGACAGCATTCGCCAGTTGTCGTCCCGGCTGAAAAGCGTGTTTCCCGGCCTCGCCAAAGAAGAACCGGTCTGGCGCGAGATCGAGGCCCACTACATGCCGGCCATCGCCGACCGTTATGAAAGCGATATCGCCGCCGCCTATATCCATTCTGTCCGCCGCATCACCTATGACGATGACAGCTGGCGGCCGGTGGAATATGCCCTTGGCTGGCACAGCCCCGATCTGGCCGGTTCCATGCCGCATATCCTGCGCCATTACCGCGGTCCGCTTGAAATCGACGCGGATCTGGTCAAGGACCTTATTGCCATACCGGCGTTTTCGGCGAACTTCAGAAGCCTGGATCACGATGCTGAGGCGGCCAGCCGGCGGATCAACGCATTACTGGCCGAAAAATCCGTCTCAAGCATCATGGCGATCGACATGATCACCGCCGGCTTTTACCGCAATCGTGGCGCCTATATTGTTGGCCGCATTACCGCGTCGGACACCCGGACCTTGCCGCTGATCCTGGCCCTCGACAACGATGTTGACGGCATCTTCATTGACGCGGTTCTGTTGAGCGAGGCCGAGGCGCACAACATTTTCTCATCGACGCTTGCCAACTTCCACGTCACCAACACCCGCTACCACGAGCTCGCCGCCTTCCTGCACTCGATCATGCCGGCCCGGGCGCTCGGCCTGCACTATTCGACTATCGGCTTCAATCACATCGGCAAGGTTGCCGTCATGGGTGAGCTGCGCGACGAACTTACCGCCCACAATGAAGTGCTCGACACAGCGCTTGGCTTCCGCGGTTCGGTGGCCATAGGCTTTTCGGCCCCGTCCTCGCGCTATGTCCTGAAAGTTGTCCGCGACAAGCCGACCGACCAATACAAATGGGGTAAGTTCCCCGGCATCGCCGATGTGTTGGGAAAATACCGCCGGGTGCACGAGATCAACCGCACCGATTCGATGCTCGACAACATGATCTACCAGCGGATCGATCTCGATGCGAACTGGTTCGGCGATGACGTACTCGACGAACTCCTGTCGGCGGCCAGTGAAAACGTTAACCGGCAAGGCGACCGGATCACTTTCCGGCATTTGATCGTCCAACCCAAACTGATGCCGCTGAACCTTTATCTGCGGTCCGCTTCACCTGACGACGCCGAGGCGGCGATCATCAATCTTGGCCACTGCATCAAGAACAACGCGTCTGCCAATATATTCAATCGCGACCTGGATGCCCGCAATTACGGCGTCAGCCGGTACGGCAAGGTGCACCTGTTCGACTATGATGCCGTTGAAGTGCTCGGCGACATCAAGATCCGCACCAATCTCGACCGTTTCGATGGCGAGGAAGACATCCCCGATTGGTTCTTTGAAGACGGTTACATCTTGTTGCCTGAAGAGATCGATGCCGGTCTCGGACTGGAGGACCGCGACCACCTGCGGGCCTTTCGCACCCACCATGGTGACCTTTTGACACCGCGCTACTGGCAGGCAATGCAAAGCCGGCTGCGCGCCGGCGACGTTCCCCGCATCTCCATCTATCCCGAGGCCGCCCGGCTAGAACGCTAAATCCAACAGATTTGGCTAAATTTGGCGCGTTGCCCACAACGGATATTTTACCGCCTTGGTGTCTAATCGGGATTCACTACCTGAATCTGGAGGGATCACGCGATGCACAAACGCAGCAAAATCATTCTTGCCAGCGCCACTGCCGGCATCGTTGGCATGGCGATGGTTGGCGGCGCGATCGCCAGTCACAAGCCAAAGAAAACCAGCAAGACCACGCATGGCAGCGGCTATAGCTACAGCTCTTCAGGCGACGGTTATGGTTATGGTTACAGCTCATCGGGTGGCACCAAAGCCAAGCGCAAGTCCAGCCGCGCGCTGCGCAAACGCGTACAGCAACTCACCAAGCGCTATGACATGGACAAAGACGGCGAGGTCTCCCAGGACGAGGTCGACACCAACCGTCACAATTGGCACGAAAGATTCGATGCCGACCACAGCGGCACCATCGACCTGAAGGAATTCGAGGCTCTGTGGCTGGAGGCCAAGCGACGAAGCATGGCCCGCGCATTTCAACGGCTCGATGAAGATGCCAGCGGCGCCATCACGCTGGAAGAATACACCGAACCCATGGCACGGATTGTCGAGCGCCTGGACCGCAACGATGACGGCGTCCTGAGCGGCATGGACGTAAAGAACCGCTGACACGGGTACGGGCATTAAGGCCAAATGAAAACAGATTGGCAAAAAGCAGCGAACGGTAAGACCGTCTCGCTGACAGCAAAATATTGCACCGCATTTCCCGCAATTATCGCCGCCTGATTCCGCGCGAATTGCCAACGGAAACGGCGGGCGCACGGCCGGTTCACGTTGATCCAATTTGGAACGGCAATCGCCGGCGGCAATTATGAACAATATTTAATCCGCCTAGGGCGACGGATAACTTACGCTGTCTCCATCTACAGGGTGATCACAACCCACATCAGGAGACACCGAACAATGCAAAGACGCACCAAATTCATCCTCGCCAGCGCAACCGCCGGCATTCTTGGCCTCGCAGCTGTTGGCGGCGCCATCGCCGGTCACAGACACCAGGGCGGTATGGGCATGCACGGCGGCATGCACGGCGGCGGACACGGCGGCATGCATGGCAGCGGGCACGGCGGCACGTATGGCAGCGGTCATGGCATGCGTGAACACGGCTGGGGCAAGCGCGGACGCGGTCATGGCATGCGGCACCGTGTCAAGCAGTTCGCCAAACGCTATGACACGGACAAGAACGGTGAGATTTCCCAGCAGGAGATCGATACCAACCGCACCGATTGGCACAAGAAATTCGATGCCGACAGCAACGGCACCATCGACCTGAAGGAATTCGAGGCTCTGTGGCTGGAGGCCAAGCGCCGTCGCATGGCCCGCGCGTTCCAGCGTCTGGATGAAGACGCCAGCGGCACCATCACGTTGGAAGAATACACCGAACCCATGGCACGGATTGTCGAGCGCCTGGACCGCAATGGTGATGGCGTCCTCAGCCGCAAGGACATGAAGCACCGCCGCATGCACCGCCAACGCGGCATGGACACGGGCAGTGAGCCCAAAGACACGCCCGACAACAGCAGCGACCAATAGGCGACATCGCTGACGGACACTGATTGCGGCGGATAACTTCCGCCGCAATTCCCTAGGGCCTGTTAACTAAAATTTTAGCGAAGATCTGAACGGTTTATCATCGAACTCTTGCCATATTTCCGCCACCGGAAATCCACAAGAGCACGATCGACATTGATTGAACGGATCAACACCACAGATCGTCCTCTAAAATATTATTGAAGTCGATCCTGATCTGGTGTGCCGAGATGATCTCTAGTGAAATCGCAGCCGATGGCGACCACGCTCTGGTCGCAGCGCAACCGGATCAGCCGCGGATCCCACGGTATATCGACAAGCAGGTGATCAGGCGCGTCCAGAGTGCATATTCAATCCATTCTCGCACCATCACCAGTGTGGACGCCATGGCAGGGCTGCGCGATGACTGGAATGCCCTGGCTGCAGATGAAGCCGGCAGCATTCACGGCTTCCAAACCTTCGACTGGTGCTACGCCTGGGCCAAGACCCACTGCTCGCCCGATGGGGCAACCCCGCACATCGTGATGGTCTATCATGGTGGCCGGCTTGTCCTGGTCTGGCCGCTGATGAAGACCTGCATCGGGCCGATCTGCGTGATGCGCTGGTTGAGCGATCCGTTCGGCCAGTATGGCGATGTGATCAGCGTATCGGACTCTTATCTGGACAGCTATCTGGACACCGCGTGGAAAGAGATCTGCGAGAAGTCCGGCGCGGCCACCGTTCGTTTACGCCATGTCCGCACCGATGCCACCTGTCACGCCTTCTTGGCAAATTTCTGCGAGATCGCCGAGCAACCTGTCAGCGCCCCTTACCTCGACCTCACGCCATTCAACAATCTGGACGCCTATGACGCCCGTTACAGCCGGATTCAGCGCCGCCGCCGCAAGCGCATTGCCAAGCACCTGGAAAAATTTGGCGAAATCAAATTCATTCGGCTCGAAGAAACCGGTCACCTGAACACATTGATCGATCAAATCATTTCCCAAAAGACCATCTGGCTGCGCAATCGTGGCTACTACTCACAGGCCCTGACCGGTCCCCATTGCGCCCAGTTTCTCAAATCACTCGCTGATCAGACAGATGGTTCATTGAAACTGGTCACAACGGTGCTCATGGCCGGCAAGCGCGCGGTCTCATTCGAGATCGGCCTGCGCTACAAAGGCCGGCACATGTGTTTGATCACCGCCCATGACAACAACATCACCGACATGTCTCCCGGCCGGCTGCACATGCACCATGCCCAGCGCCAGGCTCTCGCCGATGGTCAATCGACGTTTGATTTGATGGTCCCGGGCGATCCATACAAGCAATCCTGGAGCAATGACGCGGTGCAAGTGGCCGACTTCTATACCTCCCTCAACACCAGAGGCCGGATCTTCAGTCACGGTTTTCTGAAAACCGTCCGGCCGATCATCCGCAGGCTCTACCACGCCGCCCCGCCAAAGCTGCGCCGTAAACTGATCCCGCTGATTGCTTAGACGGGAACAAAGCAGGAAAGACACCTGGCCCTCCGCAATCCGCACAGTGACAAGGCTGTTGTCGCGCGCCTTGTCCGCCATTATCCTGTCCTCTCTTTTGTCCAGCAATAGTGAATCCAATTGCCAGGGCGAAACGTACCCAGGGAGGAAACCAATGAAAAATCTGATCTTTGCGTTGACCATCGGCGCAATCGTCGCGCTCAATTCGACCTTGGCGATGGCGGCCGAGACCACACTGCGGATCACCCTGCAGCTGCCGCTCAAGAGC
>JABDJG010000188.1 GCA_013002595.1 Hyphomicrobiales bacterium
CATCGACTTCGTGAACCATGTCGGACAGTTTTTTCAGATCGACAACGATCAGGTCCCGGCCGGACTTTTTCAAAATGCCAATCGACATCAACCGGCGCAGCTCGCGCGTCACGGCTTCTCGGTGGGTTGCAACTCGGCTCGCCATTTCTGCATGGGTCGGTGCCATCTCGATATGGCCAAGGTTTTCGTCGCCAGTGTTTGTGGAGCACAACCGCAGCAGTTCGGCATGAATCCGATTGCGTACCGCAAGAGTGCTGAATTCATAGACCCGCGCTGTGAGCGTGCGGACTTGTTGGGTAAAATAGAGCAAAACGGCTTTTAGGACCGTCGGCTCGTTCTCCAGCACGTCCCAGAATGCAGCGCTTGAAAGGTATACCACTTTGCACGGGTCAAGCGCTTCGATTACAGCTGAACGGGGGCCGCCGTCAATGGCCGATAGCTCGCCGACAAAGTCGCCAGGTCCGATGTCGCGGAACGTCACCACACGGCCGCTGCTGGAATAGATATTGACCCGGGCCATACCAGATAGAATGAACACAATATCGTTGGAGTCATCCTGGTGGCGGATAATTTCAACACCCTTGCCACAGGTCCGCCAACGCGCCTGGTTCTCGATGGCTCTCAGGGCGTCCTCGGACACGCCCTGAAAAATCTTCACATCTTGCAATGACATGCCGGTCTGCATTGCGATTGGCCTTGTCTCGCTGCTGCCGTCCCAGCACCGCGAACCTATCACGGAAAATACTCACATAAGCTGCCACAGTTAACGTATGGTAAGTCGACAACTGTTTTCGAAGATATTTGTGAAGGCGCAGTGTTGCCTGACGATCAGGCAGCAGCACTAAAACTGACCGGGCGCTGCCGGTAGCTCAACGCTTCGGCAATGTGCCGCCGCAGAACTCCTTCGCAGGCGTCAAGGTCGGCAATCGTGCGGGCAACCTTGAGCACCCGGTGATAACCGCGTGCCGACAGCCTCATGTGATCGGCGGCATCGCGCAACAACGCCAAGCCGGCATCATCGGGCTGCGCCACCTGCTCGAGCACATGTCCGTCAGCTTCTGCATTGGTGCGGATCTCCGCATCGCCAAGAGCACGATAACGCTCTTTCTGGATAAGCCGTGCCGCTGCGACCCGTTCAGCAACCTCGGCACTGCCTTCCGCGGCAGGCGGCAAGCTGAGATCACTGGCTTTTACCGCAGGCAAGTCCAGCTGGATATCCATGCGGTCGAGTAGTGGACCGGAGATTTTGGCCTGATAGTCCGCTGCACAGCGCGGCCCGCGCCGGCATACCTGACCTGGTTCACCGGCCATACCGCATTTGCATGGGTTCATCGCCGCCATCAGTTGAAACCGCGCCGGATAGGTGACGTGATAATTGACCCGGGCCACTGCAGTTGATCCGGTCTCCAGAGGTTGGCGCAGGCTTTCCAGCACACGGGGCTGGAACTCCGGCAGCTCGTCAAGGAAAAGAACGCCGCTGTGCGCCAGTGCCATCTCGCCCGGTTTGGCCCGCATACCGCCGCCGACCATGGCCGCTTGACTGGCCGAATGATGTGGCGCCCGAAACGGTCGCCGGCTCGACAGGCCGGTTCCGGTCAGCTCTCCGGCCAGTGAAGCAATCATACTGACATCCAGCATTTCGCGGGCATCCATTTGCGGCAGGATTGTCGGGACCCGGCTGGCCAGCATCGATTTGCCTGCGCCGGGTGGCCCGACCATCAAGACGTGATGTGCCCCGGCAGCGGCCACTTCCATGGCCCGCTTTGCAGCCTCCTGGCCCTTGATGTCGCGTAAATCAATGGTTTCCGGGCGCTTTGGCGCCAGCGCCGGTTCCGGCTGTGACAAGACCTGGCTGCCCTTCACGTGATTGACGATCTGGATGATGTTTTGCGCGGCCAGGATGTCAAGATCATCGCCTGCCCAGGCCGCCTCTCCACCGCAGGCTTTTGGACAGATTAGCCCTAACCTTTGCGCATTTGCCGCCACTGCGGCCGGCAGCACACCGGCGACCGGCGTGATTGAACCATCAAGCGACAACTCACCCAAAACCGCATAACGCGAAACAAAGTCGGCCGGCAGCACACCCATCGCAGTCAACAAACCCAGAGCGATCGGCAAATCGTAATGGCTGCCTTCCTTGGGCAAATCGGCCGGGGCCAGATTGACGGTGATCCGCCGCGCCGGCAGGGCCAGCCCGACGGCTGACAGCGCCGCGCGAACCCGTTCCCGGCTCTCGGCAACAGCTTTGTCGGCCAGGCCGACCACATTGAACGCCACAAGACCTGAAGCAATCTGCACCTGCACATCAACCGGTACAGCTTCAATGCCCTGAAATGCCACGGTTGAAACGTGGGCGACCATGCTGTTCCACCCCGAAGTTGGTTCAAGGCCAGCCTAGCGCACAGTGCAATCGTGCGCAAGAACAATATAAGAACAAACGCCGTATTTACCTAAGGAGAGATGGCGGTGCGTCGGCGCGGCTGAGTTACCTAGGTTTTCACAACGTCAAATATCTCGTTGACACAAATTAGACTAAAGTCTAACGTTAACCATGATTCGAGTTCTCGGCCGGGGGCATGGGACGACGCGAAGCAACTACGGCTTCGAAGCGGCCGGGCTGACCCAGGAGCGGTTCTGAAAAGGACCGCTCCTGGTGTTTCTGGCATTGCTTACTTGCATTGAATGAAAGCTGTAAAGCGCTGGGATTTCGCCGCCAGTTCGGTCAACGGCAATGGTTTGGCGGCAACTGCCAACCCGTACGGTATGGAATGGGCGTCAAGAAAATTCAGCGCGATATTGGCTTTCAGGGCGAAGTTGACGTTTTGAGGCAGGGCGCCTGTTGCTTCCACAGTCGCCAGATCATTCATTCGTGCGGTAACAACGCCAACGATCTTGCCGGTTTGATCTACCAGCGGCCCACCGCTGTTGCCTGGCTGAACCGGGGCAGAGATTTGCAGGTACCTGGCATCATCCCCGAGGCCGGCCAGTGAGGTCACATTTCCCGAGACCACGTTGCCGGAAGAGCTCAACGCACCGGCAAATGGAAAACCGTAAACGGCAATCGTTTCACCGAGTTTGACGGAGCGCTCACTGCTGAACAATGCAATTTCATCCGCCGGCAGCTGGGCGTCTATCTTGATCACCGCGAGATCGTTTCTGCGATCGCTCTTGAGCAGCCTTGCTGGAGCAGCCACGCCGCCGTGGGTGGTTGCGCGGATTGTCGTACATCCTTTCACCACATGGTGGTTTGTCAGAATATGACCGCTGGTCGAAATGGCAATACCGGTTCCTGACGAACTTCTGCTCTTGCGTTTCTGTGGTCGCTGATTGTCCAGTTTTGCAACGGTCTCGTTGGTATTTTTCGGCAGGTTGGGGGGCCGTGCAGCCACCGAGTTGCCCTTGGCATTGTGCCGGACAACGCAAGCAGCCAGCACAACGAACATTTTCGAAGTGCCGGTCAGGCGAAATCCTGCCTTTCGGCCGGCATAGCGGACGTGCATCGTCAGGCCCCTGCGAAACCGCCGCATCAAATTGCTGTTCGATGGCATTGGTATGATTAGCAGGTTATTCTTGCTGACAACCCCTTTTAAAGGCAGCCAGCGACCGCTGTCGAAGCGGATTTTTACGTTGGTGATACCGTTGCGGACCCCACCCGACCCAATACCGATAGCAATCGACCATTTGTATTTTCTGTCGATGGAAACATGCAAGTTATCGCCGCTCCGGTAACTTGCCGATGCCGCGCATGATGAGAACTTGCCACTTTTGTTGGTATACGCAGAGCCGGTCCAGCCACTGGGGAGACGAAGGCTTTCCAGCCTGGCCGAGTAAGCCGGGCCTGCAAGTGCGAACAGAACGACAAAGAATATCAGCGGCAATCGCATCAATTTACTCCTGCAGCCAACAATCAAAGCATGAGTCTGGTGTGCGCTCAACCACGTAATTGGGCGCAACCAGGACAGAGCGGTTGTTTCTGCCGGCCAACAGGCCGACGGCAGGAGGTCATTTTCAGGGTTATCTTGGGCTTACCAGACACCGAAGCAGATTGTTGACTGCGAACTATGACAACTTCTCTTCAACCGCATCCCAGACCAGTGCCGCGATGTCGTTGCCGCCGAAGTTCTTCACTTCACGGATGCCGGTGGGCGAGGTTACATTAATTTCGGTCAGCCAGTCGCCGATGACATCGATGCCAACGAATATGAGCCCGCGGGCCTTGAGGTCGGGGCCAATCCGAGCGCAGATCTCGCGTTCGCGGTCGGTAAGTTCGGTTGGCTCCGGGCGCCCGCCGACATGCATGTTCGAACGGGTCTCACCGGCCGCCGGAACGCGATTGATGGCACCGGCAACTTCACCATCGACCAGGATGATGCGTTTGTCGCCGGTCTTGACCTCGCTGAGAAACTGTTGCGCAATGAAGGGTTCGCGCGACATTCCAAGGAACAATTCGGTGAGCGCGGCAAAATTCTCATCGCCATGCGCCAGCTTGAAGACTCCGGCCCCGCCATTGCCGTACAGCGGCTTTAGAATGATATCGCCGTGCTCGGCGCGAAACGTTTCAAGCGCACCGATATCGCGGGTGATCAAGGTTGCCGGCATCAGGTCGGGATAGCGGGCAACAAACAGTTTTTCCGGCGCATTGCGTACCTCGGCTGGATCATTGACCACCAACGTGTCGGGGTGGATGTGCTCAAGCAGGTGTGTGGCGGTAATGTAACCCATGTCAAACGGTGGGTCCTGGCGCATCAGCACTACATCAAACTCGGACAGATTGACCGTGCGCTCGTTGCTGAGGTCGACATGGTTTCCGACCTCATCGCGCAGCTTCACATCTTCGCCGCGCGCAGTCAGTTCGCCGTCGTAGAAGGCCAGCGCGTCAGGTCCGTAGACGAACAGGCTGTGGCCTCGATTCTGAGCTTCCAACATCATGGCGAATGTTGAATCGCCCTTGATGTCGATCGACTTAACCGGGTCCATTTGCACCGCAACCGATATTGCCATTCTCAATTTTTCCTCACCAGAGATTTTCGTCGAAGGCGTTCGCCAAATGCTTCGGCCACAGGTAAGGGCTCACAGTAATGATGTCAAAGCGGCAATCACGTTCGGTGCCATTGCCGTTGCCGGCAAGCCAGGCACGGGCGGCAGCAACGATGCGCTTGGCCTGGCGCGGTGTGACCGCTTCGAGCGCTTCATCGCGACTGGGCCTTGCCTTGACCTCAACAAAGGCTATCACCCGGCCGCGCGCCGCAATCAGATCGATCTCGCCTTGCGGTGTCCGCGCACGGCGCGCAATGATCCGGTATCCCTTGAAACGCAACAGCCAGGCCGCTGCAGTCTCGGCCCAATGCCCGAACCGCTCGGCGCTGCGACGGCGCTCGTCAGGGTCAGGACCCATCATCTGCCATCACGATTGTTCGGCCTTCAAGCTGATCGCCTGTTCATAGAGCGCTTTTTTCGGCAGTCCGAACCTCCTGGCGACATCTGCTGCCGCTTTGCCGGCAGGCAGATCGCGAAGCGCTGCCGCCAGCGCATCAAGCACGACCGCACTTCCAGCGGTTTCGGCCGGCAAAGATGCCGGTGCCAGCACCAATGTAATCTCCCCTTTCACGGATTGGCGGCCTTCAATCTGGTTAATCAGTGAGCTGACCGGACCGCGCATTACTTCTTCATGCAGCTTTGTCAGTTCACGTGCAATTGCCGCCTCGCGGTCCCCGAATATGGCGACGATGTCCGTAAGACTGGCAGCCAGACGCTGTGCAGATTCAAAGAAAATCAAAGTCGCCGGATTGTCTTTCACCAACTCCAGGCATTGTCGCCGCGCGCCAGCCTTCGCTGGCAGGAAGCCGCAAAACTGAAACTGATCGCTGGGCAACCCGGACAATGCCAGCGCCATCACCGGCGCGCTGACGCCGGGGATCATCTGGACATTCAATTTTTCTTCGAGGCATGCCTTGACCAGCTTGTAACCCGGGTCCGATACCAGCGGTGTTCCGGCATCGCTAACCAGTGCAATCGACTTGCCTTCCCTCAGCAGCGCCAGGATTGAAGGGCGTTGTCTGGCCGCATTGTGGTCATGATAGGGCTTCATACGGGTCTTGATCTGATAGCGCTGCAGCAATCTGGCGGTCGTACGGGTATCCTCGCACAGCACCAGATCGGCGCCTGCAAGTGTGGCCAGTGCCCTCAGTGTAATATCGCCGAGATTGCCGATTGGCGTCGCAACAAGATGGAGTCCCGCCTCCACCCTTGCGGCGCTCAGCCGGTGACCGTCGATGACATATTCGCTGGTTGTGGACATGGCATTAAATGAAATGTGCTGGTTTCTTTTGCTTTCGGGGAAACAAAACTTGGTTTACTTTAGCAGGACGAGCTTTCTTGGGGAATCAGGTGAGGGACGATTCGCAGTTTCGCTGCGAATCGGCAAGAGTGACGCTTTGGGGCTGACATTGAACGTTGGACGGAACTTGGCAACAATGCGCGCAGAGTGGCGCTGCTTGCGTTCGGCCGTTCGGATTATGCTGTTTTCGATCGTGACACTGGCTGTCGCCGGCTGTGGCGGTGGTCTGGACGTTGGCGGCTACTTCAAGGACGATGCGCCGGAAGCACAGCAACCGCAAGTGCCGGCCGTGGCAGCAAAGGTTGGCTTGCTGTTGCCGCTTAGTGCTCCAGGTGAAGTGGGACAGATCGGCAAGGCGATGAAGCAGGCTGCCGAGCTGGCATTGTTCGATGCCGGTCAGTCCGGCATCACATTGATCACCAAGGACACTCGCGGCGATGCAGAAGGCGCTAAAGCCGCTGCGCAGGCGGCGCTGGCAGAGGGCGCGCAATTGATTTTGGGACCGCTGCTCAGTTCGGAAGTCACAGCGGTCTCCCCGATCGCCAAGGCGCGCAATATTCCGGTTGTCGCGTTTTCCTCGGTTGCCGGGGTTGCGGGCAACGGCACATATCTGATGAGCTTCCTGCCTCAGGAAGAAGTCGCCAATGTCATTCGCCATTCCAGCCAGGCAGGCGTACGAAAAATTGCGGCCCTCATTCCCAATTCGAACTATGGCAATGCCGTCCAAACCGCACTGGATGAAGCGGCCAAGGCGCACGGTGTAAATATTGTCTTGGCCGAGCGCTACTCAAGATCGGAAGGTGCCCT
>JABDJG010000254.1 GCA_013002595.1 Hyphomicrobiales bacterium
GGCCCGATCAGGCCAATCAATTCCGGACCGTTGATCTCAAATGAGACGCCTTTGAGAACATGCAGGCCACCGAAGCGTTTGTGCAGGTTTGTGACGACGAGGTTGCTCATTTGCCGGCCTCGGCCTGTTCGTCACCCTGGACGCGGTGCGCAACGGTTTCCTGTCCGACGTGTCCCCGGACAAAGTAGTCGATGATCGGTGCGATAAGCCCGTTTCGGGTAAAGCGCAGGGTGACCATCAGCAGGATGCCGAATATCACCAGGCGCCAGATGGTCATGTCGATGGTGACGCCGCCGATATCGAAACTGTTGCGTAGCATCTCCAGCAGGAACTGGATGATGATGGCGCCGATGGCAGCTGCAACGAAATTCTCCACGCCGCCGATCACCGCCATGGCAACAACCAGGCTCATCTGAAGCAGGAAAAGGCTGTTCGGCGTGACAATGCCGACATAGTGGGCCTGCACGGCGCCGGCCAGGGCGGCCATCATGGTGGTGACGACAAACACCAGCACCTTGTAGCGTGTCGTGTTGACACCAAGCGCTGCTGCAGCGTCTTGATCTTCCCGCAAGGCCCGCACAAACAGGCCAAACTTTGATCGCGACAGCCAGGTGAGGATCGCCAGACAGGCAAGCAGCAATCCGAACATGACGAAGTACGGTGGCAGCTTGTCGGTCTTTGAGAAAGCATGGCCAAACAGTGTGATGCCGCTCTCGAACAATGCCGGCGCCTCAAGACCTGCCTGGCCGCGGGTGATCTCGATCTCGGCGCTGATCGTCGCCTTGAGGATTTCGGCAAATCCAAGCGTGAACAGGGCCAGGTAGGCGGCTCGCAACCGCAAGACCAGCACGCCGACCAAGAACCCGGCAAAACCGCCCATGAACGTACCAAGGACAATACCGAGCCAAACCGGCATTGGCGTCACTTGCACTGAGCCATTCCAGGCCTGCAAGGCCTGCCGAAGGCAATCCTGGGTCAAGGTCGTCGATGTCACGCCAATCGGGTTGACGATGACCAGCCAGGTGTTGCCGAATTGATATTCAGTGCACAGGTTGGTCGGCTCGGGCGACAGATAGAAATAGTGGCAGAACAGCGCCGTAGTATAGGCCCCGATGCCCATGAAACCGATATGGCCAAACGAAAACTGCCCGGCATAGCCGGCCAGCATCGACCAGCTCGAGGCCAGAATCGCATAAAAGAACGCAACAATGAAGATGTGCATGATGTAGTCGTAATCCGCGGCCGAATAGACAAACGGAAACGCCACAAAGAAGCCGATGAAAGCCAGGCCAAGAATATTGGGCATTTGCTGGCGCATCAAAATTTACCGTGCGCACCGCCAGCAAAGCGCCGGCCCAGCAGGCCGGTTGGCCGCAGCAGCAATGTGAGGGTCAACACAACCATGCCGTAAGCCGGGATGTATGACGCTGCTTTCTGTGCGTCTGGAATGCACCCGGTTCCGGCTGCCTCTACCAATCCAACGATGATGCCGCCAATGAAAGCGCCGGGCAGTGAGCCAAGGCCGCCAAGGACCACGATCACGAACGACCGCATTGCCGGAATGTTGCCAACCTGCGGCAGCCATGAAAACGCCTGTACCAGCAGGGCCCCGGCGAGCGCGGCAATCATACCGCCAAGCGCAAAAGCCAGCATGTTCATGCGGTCCGGGTTGATGCCGGCGATGGCGGCGGCCTCGCGGTCGAGACTGACGGCGCGCAATGCCTTGCCGGTCCATGTGCGGTGCAGGAAATACAACAGCGACAACAGTACCAGTATGCACATGACAGCGGCGACAAAGCGCGGATTGGAAATCGACACGGTATCAAACAGTTCAAGATTGCCGCGGCTTGATTTTATCAGCCAGGGATCTTCGGCTGAGGGAATGCGCAGCCTTGGGAAATCGAAGAACCGCTTGGCTTTTACAGGGTTGGCACCGGCGGTTGCCTGGACGAAATACTGCAATGTGAAGGCAAGCCCGAAGGTCACGAGAATACCGTACTCGACCGGGCGATCGATCTTGCCTTCATACATCGGCGTCAGGAACAGGCGTTCGAAGATTGCGCCGAGCGTGAATGTGACACCGCAGGCAATCAGCACGCCGACAAGAGGACTGATGCCGGGGAACCAGACCTCGGTGACGAAGTACACCAGCATACCGCCGATCATGTAGAATTCACCGTGAGCAAAACTGACGACACCGAGAATGGAGAAAATCAACGTCAGGCCGAGGGCCATGAATCCATAGATGATGCCAATAATCAGGCCGTTGGTAAATTGTGAGGCGACGAATGAACCGTTGACGACGCAGTTGTTGCTGGGATCTGCAAACGCAAACGCGCCGGCAATCAGCGTCACGGCGAGAAGTGTCGGAAAAAGAATGTACCTGTTGGTCAGTTGCGGGGTTCGCGCCCACAGGTAGGCAAGGCCGACCGGCCCGGTTGCAACACCCACCATGGCGCCGACAAAGTTGGCGTTCGATGTATCAAGATCGCGGTGCAGGTAGCGGCGCCGGACCGCGATAGCGCCGCCAACACCCCAAATGATCATCCAGATGATCATGCCCCAGAATATACTTGGAAACTCCACACCCCGCCCCTGTGCCGCACCATCTGGCAATCGATGGTTTTGTTATCGGGAACAGCCGGCCGGCAGAACCCCCTATGGTCTGCCGGCCGGCCGGATTGTCGTCGACAATGCGATTACTTCACATAAACCGCATCACCGGTCTTGTAGACGTCGGGAAAGACGATCGGCGCCTCTGCCGAGTTCTGACCTTCCTTTTGATACTGGATCACCGTCAGTGCCGGATCCGGCCATTGGTGCCACCATTCGTCCCCCTTGCCGTCGGCTGAAGGATCTTTCTTGGTGCCATAAGGGAAGTAGATCTTGCCGAGCGTACCGTCGTGGGAAATGTTTTCCAACGCCTCTACGATCTTGTCGCCGTCCTTGGACTTGGCTTCGTTAATCGCCTGGGCCAGGATCGCAATCGAGTCGTATGCCTCCATGGCGTAGCTCTCGACAGCGCCTTTGCCGGTCTTTTCCTTGTAAACCTTGGCAAAATTCTTGGCTTTATCGTTGAACAGGTTCTCTGGCACGCCGATGCGCTGGACAAAGGCGTTGTTGCCATCCGGTACGTTCTCCCAATAGGCTTTGCTTTCGAGAGACACCTGACTGGCGTGGAACGGCAAGTCCATCGGCCCAACGCCAGCATCCGCGGCCTGTTGGGCGAAATTGTAACCGGCTTCACCAGTCGCCAGTGTGATGATCATGTCAGGCTTTTCAGCTTTGATGCGCTCAACGATGCCGGCGTAGTCCTGGGTGCCGATGTCAACGCTGAACGTGACTGATTCGACAT
>JABDJG010000291.1 GCA_013002595.1 Hyphomicrobiales bacterium
GCCTGGCGCACCGTAATTGCGGCACACGGCATCGCGATCGATCCAGATGCAAGCGGCATCGCCTTTCACGATATCGGCCTCTGCACCCAGGGTCCGGCGCAGGCTCGACAGTTCTTGCCGTAGCGAGGCGCGGGCTTGAACTTCGGCACGGTCCGGCCAAAGGGTGGCGGCCAGCCGGTCGCGCGCTATGGTGGCTTTGGGCGCCAGGACCAGCATCGCCAACATCGCCTGCGAACGCCGGGAGTTGATTTTCAGATTTTTCCCTTCAAGCGATGCCTGAAACGGGCCAAACAACGAAAGTGAAAGACGCATCTCACAACAGTGCCACGGAGGGTCTGCTCAGAAAAGGGCTTGAATTTCGCGACATGAAAACTCCACCTCGAGCGTTGCACCGTCACAAATGCGCAATAGCAGATAATCCCCGCGTCGCAATCAGCCTGAAAAGGTCTGGAATGGAGCGCTAACCAGACATTTCGCGGGCCGCCTAAGCGGTTCCGTTCTAATCGTCGAAATGTTCGAACACGTCGCGGATGATTTCGCCGATTTGCTGGCAGTCCTCGACACTGAACGTCAGCGGTATCCGCATGTCGCAAAGCTTGCTCAGCACAGAATCTGTTTGCGGCAAGGACTGGGCATCGACATACCGCCAGCTGTCATGCCGGCTGGTGTAGCCGGCCGGTTCACCGGCGCCAAACCACTTGAGTTCGATCCCGCGCGCCCGGCAGCGCTCGACAAAATCGGGCACTGCTGAGACGTCAAGACTTTCGGCCAGAAACTGGATTGAGCTGCCGACGAAGGTTTCCTTTGACGGGCGCGCCGGCACCGTCAGACCGTTGACACCGCGCAAGGCATCTTCAACCGCCCTGTAGCGCTCGTTCCAGCGCGCGCATTGTTCATCGAGAACCGCCAGCTGCGGTCGCAGGATTGCCGCGCGCAAATTGTCCATCCGGCCGGAATAGTTCGGCGTCTCAAGCCGGATGGTCTTGAACACCTCCGGACCGGGCGCCGCCTCATGGCGCTCATAAAGCATGTAGGAGCCCGAATGGATGATCGCCCGCGCCATCAATTCGGCATCATCGGTGGTCACCAAACCGCCCTCGCCGGAATTGATGTGCTTGTAGGTCTGCATGGAAAAACACGCCGCCAGGCCATAACTGCCGCTCTTGCGCCCGTTCCAGGACGCACCCATCGTATGCGCGCAGTCCTCGATCAGCCGCACTTTGTGCGCATCGAGCACGGCCATCAGCGCGTCCATGTCGCAAAGATGCCCGCGCATGTGCGACAGGAGCAACATGGTCGAACCGCTCGACTTGATCTTGCGCTCCAGATCTTCGATATCGATCACCAGTTGATCGGTCACCTCGACCAGCACCGGCTTGCCGCCGGCATTGTCGATGGCGCCGGGCACTGGCGACAGGGTAAAACCATTTGTCAGCACGGGTTCGCCGGCTTGAAGCCCAGCGCTCTTGAGCGCCACATGCATGGCATAACCGCCCGATGCACACGACAGGCAATATTTCACGCCCATGTACCTGGCGTATTCGTTCTCCAGCGCCACCGTCTCGGACTGCTCGCCATCGACCACGTTATAACGATGCAAACGCCCTGACCGCATAACCTGAACGGCCCGTTCGATCGCCTCTTCGGGCATGGATTCCTGCTGGGTGAAGTTCCCCTCAAATACCTGTGTCAATTTTCCTGGCTCTCTCTTTGGATCAGTTGCTGCGGGCAGCCTGCCGGCGGCGATTGCCGCGTCGTTCCCGGGTCACGTCCGGAGCGCCGACCTTATAACGCTGCCAGCCGTCCGGCAACTGCGCATCACCGGCCACCAGCCCGGCAAAGTGCGCCCGGACCGATTGATCGGTTGATTTGGCCAATGCATGTGAATTGGGTTGCGACAGAATATCGAACGCCCGGTTCATCGCCCGCTGGTGAATGCTGGAAGCGCCCTCTGCCTGCCACTGTTCGCGCAGCTTGCGGTCGGCCACCTTCGGCATCAAGGTCGCCGTGTTCATGCGCTCCAGCGTCGCCGGATTGGCGGCAAACATACCGGCCGGCCCGGTCGCCTTGATTTCCGCCAGCGAGACCGTGTCATCGGCAAAATCGAACCCCGAACGCACCCGCTTGATCATCTCGGCAATCTCGTTGTCGATCACCAGCTGTCCGAAATCGAACGACATCAGCGCATCCAGCAATCCGCCCATGACGATGAAGTCGACACCCGACGTTGCCCCCAAGAGCGGCGACATGCCCTTTTCAAACCCGGCTTGCGCATCTGATACCTTCGAGTTGGTCAGCCCGAGATAGCCGCCCGAGGGCACATGGTAGAACCGCGCCATCTGGCACACAGCGCTGTTCATCATGCCGATCTCGATTGCGCCCGGTGCATAGGCGCCATCGCGCATGTCGGCAAATACCGGAAGGAAATTATAGATCTGCGCAGTGCCCGGCTTGGACATCTGCGCCAGGGTTGCCGCCGCCAGCCACTCGGCATTCATCAGCGTCAGCATACCGGCCAGCGACAACGGCGTGCTGAGCCCGCCCATCGGTGCGATTGTGCCATAGGCCGTCACGTCGTTCTCGGCGAAATACATCAGCATTTCGGTTGAATCATAGTCCATCGTCAGCGGCGAGACGATTGAACAATAGCCGAAGTTGATGAACGGCCGCTCCCAGAAGGCCTCTTTTGATCCTGCAATCAGCTCACCCAGCTTGAGCACCTGTTCCGCCTCGCGCACATCGATCACCGAGGTGCGGCACGGCTTCACGCAGTTCTTGAGCGCCGGGTAGAACCGCGACAGTGAGAACTGGTCCTTGGGCGCGTCGTCGGCCAGCGTCGAGATCGAGAACAGATCGAACCCGTCCAGCTCATTGACCAGATGTGCGATCCGGGCGATGTCGTCGGACCGGGCCCGCCGCGCTTCGCCGCTGACCGGATCAACGATATCCGGCGCCGAGCTGGCTGTTGCGATAACCGGCAGATCGCGTGGAAAAGTAACGTCGAACTTTGGATCGCGCCCGCGCAGCGTAATCGTCGGCGGCACCATGGCGCGGTATCTTTCAACCACAGCGGCCGGCAGCTGAACCATCTCGCTGTCATGGTCGACCACACAGCCATGTTCGGCAAACCGCCGTCTTGCCTTTTCGTTGCGCACCAGAAGGCCGGTTTCCTCCAATATTTCAAGGGAGGCGCCGTGAACCTGCGCGATCTGCGCATCACTGAGGTAGCTGAAATACTGCATGGCCTGGCCCACACGGTTGATTTGCGTGGGCTTGAGCCTATCCGGCGATGCGGTTGCGCCGCAATAGGTTGATTATTCTGCAGCGTCGGACGCGCCGTCGCCCCAGCGGTTCTGGACATAGTCCTCAACGATGACCTTGAACTGATCGGCGATGTCCTCGCCGCGCAGGGTCTTGACCTTCTTGCCATCGATGAACACCGGTGCTGCCGGCAATTCACCGGTGCCCGGCAGCGAGATGCCAATATCGGCGTGCTTGCTCTCGCCGGGCCCGTTGACGATGCAGCCCATTACGGCCAGCTGCAGGGTTTCAAAGCCGGGGTACTGGCCACGCCATTCCGGCAGCCGCTCGCGGATATAGCCCTGGATGTCCTGGCCCAGTTCCTGAAACACCGTCGAGGTCGTGCGCCCGCACCCCGGACAGGCAATCACCATCGGTGCGAACGAGCGGATGCCCATGGTCTGGAGGATTTCCTGGCCGACGATCACTTCGCGGGTGCGGTCACCGCCCGGCTCGGGTGTCAGAGAAATACGGATCGTATCGCCGATGCCTTCCTGCAGAAGCACCGACAGGCCGGCCGTTGAGGCAACGATGCCCTTGGAGCCCATGCCGGCCTCGGTCAGCCCCAGATGCAGGGCATAATCGCAGCGCTCAGCGATCATCCGGTAACAGGCAATCAGGTCCTGCACCTCCGAGACCTTGGCAGAAATGATGATCTTGTCATGGCCAAGCCCGAGCTCTTCAGCCCGTTTGGCCGAGCCGACGCCGGACTGCACCATCGCCTCGTGCATGACGAGGCGGGCATCGACCGGTTCGTCCAGCTTGGCATTCTCGTCCATCAGTTTGGTCAACAGTGCCTGATCGAGCGAGCCCCAGTTGACGCCAATACGCACCGGCTTGTCGAATTCCACAGCCTTTTCGATCATCATCGAAAAATTGCGGTCCTGTTTTTCGCGGAAACCGACGTTGCCCGGATTGATCCGGTACTTGGCCAACGCTTCGGCGCAGGCCGGATGATCGCGCAGCAAGGTATGGCCGATATAATGGAAATCACCGACCAGCGGCACATCGCAGCCCATCGCATCGAGCTTTTCGCGGATATGCGGCACGGCAGCGGCTGCCTCTTCCTTGTCGACCGTCACCCGCACCAGTTCCGAGCCGGCCTGGGCCAGGTCGTAAACCTGTTTGACGGTGCCATCGATGTCGGCTGTATCGGTATTGGTCATCGACTGAACCACCACCGGCGCGCCGCCGCCAACCATCACATTGCCGACCATGACGCCGACCGAATTTCGTCTGTTCTGCACAGCCGAATAGGCCATCGCTCATCTCCTAATCTGAACTTGTTATGTGCACCTGTCTCAAGCTGGACGCAAGAGGCGCAAGACCGCAGGTACAACCAGCGTTATGACAAAGATAAGACACGCCATGATGACAATCGACGGGCCCGACGGGGTATCCCACTGCGCCGACAGCATCAGCCCGCCGACCACAGCCGCCACACCGTTCAGGGCAGCGATCAGCACCATGACTTCCGGCGATGGAGCAACCTTTCGCGCCGCCGCGGCCGGAATGATCAGCAAGGCGGTCATCAGCAGGATACCGACGATCTTCATGGCAATCGCAATCGTAAAGGCGATCAGCAGCATGAAGCCGATTTCAACCAGGCGCACCGGCACGCCTTCGGCCTGCGCCAGTTCCTCATGAACGGTCGCCGCCAGCAAATCCCGCCACAACCAGGCCATCAGGCCGAGCGCTGCCGCACCGCCGAGCCAGACCCAGGCAATGTCGGCTTCACTGACGGTCAAGATGTCACCGAACAACAGCGCCGTCAGATCGAACCGCACCCAGGTCATGATGCTGGCAACGATCAGTCCCAAGGCCAGGCTGCCGTGCGACAGGATGCCGAGCAGCGTATCATTGGCGAGAATCCGCTGGCGCTGCAGCGTTGCCAGCATCACCGCCATGGCAAGGCATGTCGCCACCACGCCGATCGTCGTATCGATGCCAAAGAATAGCCCGATGGCCACACCAAGCAGGCCCGAATGGGCGAGCGATTCGCCGAAATAAGCCATCCGGCGCCACACCACGAAGCACCCGATCGGCGCGGCCACAACCGCAATGCCGACACCGGCCAGCAGGGCACGCAGGAAAAACGGTTCGGACCACATCAGCGAGCGCCCCCACTCCGGTCCGTCTTCCCGGCGAAAGCCGGGATCCAAAGCGCCAAAGCACAGTCTTGCCGTATAGTTTTTGGATCCCGGCTTTCGCCGGGATGACGGGCAAGGGGTTGTTTAATGCTTGTGGTCATGGCCATCAGTCGGGCACACATGCCCGCCCTCATGGGTATGGTCGTGATCATGGCTGTAGATCGCCATCACCCGGGCAGCCTCAGGGCCGAACATCCGGGCAAATTCCGGATCGGCCTGCACCGAGGACGGTTTGCCCTCGCAGCACACATGGCTGTTGAGGCACACGACCCGGTCGCTTTCTGCCATCACCATATGCAGATCGTGCGAGACCATGAGGATGCCACAACCGCGGTCGCGCCGGATATCGCCAATCATCCGGTAGAGCCGCGCCTCACCGATGAAGTCGACGCCCTGCACCGGCTCATCGAGCACCAGAAGGTTGGGCCGCCGCAGCAGTGCCTTGGCAATCAGCGCGCGCTGCAGTTCACCGCCCGACAGATCGGCCATCGGTGATGCCCGCAAATGGCCAATGCCGGTTTCCTCTAGCACCTGCTCGCGCTCAGCCGGTTTGCAGCGCATGGTCAGGCTGAGCAGCCGATCGACGGTCAGCGGCAAAGTATCGGGTACGGCAAACCGCTGCGGCACATATCCGACCCTGAGATCCCGCGCCCGTTCGATGGTCCCGCCAGATTGCGGCACCAGACCAAGCAGGACCCGCACTAGGGTCGACTTGCCGGCACCGTTCGGCCCGACGATGGTAACGATCTCGCCTTCGTCAACGCTGATATCGATCCCATCTAGGATCTCGCGCCCATTCAGGGTCAGACAGACGCCCTTGGTCGAGATCAGGGTTTTGTCAGGCGTCTTAAGCATCGCGGCCGCACTCGCCGCAACAGCCGGTCATTTCAACGACCGTCACGTTTGACGAAAACCCCAGCGCCGCAGCCCGCGACGTCAGTTCCGCTACCGCATCACCGGCATCCATCTCGGCAACGATGCCGCAATCTGAACAGATCAGCATGACCGCATCGCCGTTATGTTCCCCGTGCGTACAGGCAACAAACGCATTGCGACTTTCGATCTTGTGGACGAGCCCCTGGTCCTGGAGAAATTCGAGCGCCCGGTAAATCGAGATCGGCGCTGGACGCGGCCCGGTCCTCGCCAATCGCTCGATGATGTCGTAAGCGCCTGAGGCATGATGGCTCTCGGCCACCGATTTCAGCACCTTGCGCCTGAGCGGCGTCAGCCGGGCGCCAGATGCCGCACAAGCCTGTTCAGCCCGCATCAGCAATTCACGCGTGCAATGCGAATGGTCGTGCCCGGGCTTGGGAAAAGCGGTTGGGTGCATTGTTACATTATAACATTACAGCAAACGACGTGCTACTTAAATTCCCTATCCCCAATGAGGGAGGGTTAGGGAGGGGAGCAGCCTTGCATCGAATTTGGGCTTTGATACTCAGCACCGCCGGCCCCCTCCCCAACCCTCCCCCCGCAGGCGGGGAGAGGGAGTCGTTCAGCTGTCGGCGAACGCCTCACGGATGGCCATCGACATGCTGTCGGCGACAGCGCTCATCAAACGCGGCCGGTACCTGAGCACGACGTTCGAGGTCAGAAAGTTCCAGTACCCGTCATCCTTTGTCAGCTCGCGGCAGTCTTCGGGGATATTGCTGCGCGACAGCGGCGCGATCGCCAGCCCGGCCCTGACGGCTGACTGCAGGCCCTCGTGGTTGTCGCTGGTAAAGGCGATGCGATAGTTCACGCCCTGCTGCTCGAGCGACTTCAGCGCCCAGTCGCGGCACCAGCAATCAAGCTCATAGACCGCCACCGGCACCGGATCGAGCTCGTGCATGCAATAGATCCGCGACGTCGCCCACACGGTTGGATCAGCGGTCAGGATCTCACTGTCAGGGCGCACCTGCTCTTCAAACAGCACCGCCAGATCGAGATCGCCGGCATTGAGCGCATCGTTGAGTTCATCGGAATTGCCGCACCTCACCGTGACATCGACATCCGGGTGACTGGTGGCAAATTTGCCGAGCACATTGGGCAGCATGGTCAGGCCGTATTCATCGGGCAGGCCAACCCGGACCAGGCCATTGAGTTGCTCACCGCGCAGCGCCGACTTGGTTTGATCGAGCAACGCGATGATCCGCCGCGAATCCATCAACAACCGGTCACCCGGCCCGGTCAGGCTGACGCCGCGCGCCTCGCGCACGAACAGCCTTTCACCGACAACATCCTCCAGCCGCTTCATTTGCATGCTGACCGCCGATTGCGTGCGGCTGACACTGTCGGCCGCACTGGTAAAGCTGCCGGTCTCGGCAATGGCGACAAACGTACGCAGCAGATCACTGTCCAGGTTGGGTTCCATATCGATCTCCATACTTTCCAAGACATCAATTAAATTGATTTCACTAATAATAATTATTCGTTTGTAGAATGTCTAGAGGATGGGCATATTCGTTTCATCAACGCGAACGAAGGAGTAAAGCTCATGACCTACATCTGCCACGACACTATAAAAACCAACGCCGTGATCGACGTCAAAGGTTGGATGAGCCGTATCGCCGATTGGATGAAATCAGGCCGCGAAAGCCACCGCCTCGACCCGCGCAACGAGCACCTGATGCGCGACGTCGGGATCACCGTCGACCAGACCCCCGGCATCTTCAAATCGGGTCCGGCTTCACACCAGTTGCCGTATTCGACCGCGGGCAGCAAAATCCGCTTCATCGATCTGTTCCTGTCCGAGCATCTTGACCGCGGACCACGGTAAATCTCTCCTCCTCCCCGGCCGGGCTTCTCTTGATCGAGAGGCCCGGCAAACTGCTTTCCGCCCCCTACAATCTGGTGATAAGCTCTCCGAAACGCCATACCGGACCGGAGAACAGCCATGGCCAACACCGCCCACGCCAATCCTGCCGATGAGATGCTATTGATCGAGCATCTGCCCTTTGAAACCGACGGCGGCATCGCCGAACGCGCAGCGCTTGGCCTCATCGTGCTCGGCACCGATTACACCATCGAACATGAGTGGCGGTTTATCCTGCAAAGCCTGGCTGGCGTTGCTCTTTACCAGAGCCGCATCGAGAACGATCCGCAAATCACGCCTGAGAGCCTGCGCGCCATGGAACCGCGCATCACCAAGTGCACCGATATCATCCTGCCCGGCGCCAAGCTCGATGTTGTTGCCTACGGCTGCACCTCGGCCTCCATGGCGATCGGTGAGGAAAAGGTATTTGAAAACATTCGCGCCGCGCGGCCGGATACCCGGTGCACGACCCCAATCACCGCCGCGTTCGCCGCGTTCCGCGCGTTCGGCGCCAAACGCATCGGCGTCCTCACGCCCTACCGCGCCGATGTCAATGTCATCGTTGCCGATTACATCCGCGCGCGCGGCTTTGACGTCCCGGTCTTCGGTTCGTTCAACGAGCAGGATGACGCGGTCGTTGCCGCCATCACCCCGCAATCGATCAAGCAAGGCGTTGAACGCCTCATTGCCGAGCGCGATGTCGATGCCGTCTTTGTCTCATGCACCTCGGTGCGCCTGGCCGAACATGCCGCCGCGCTGGAAGCTGAGATCGACCTGCCGCTCACCTCGTCGAACCATGCCATGGCCTGGCACACCTTGCGGCTCGCCGGCATCGATGACCGCCTGCCCGAGTTTGGCCGGCTGTTCGACTTGGGACTTGCCGGCTGAGCCACATGTCAGAAGCTTCATCGATCCCTGCCGACTGGTACAAGGTGCGCCATGTCTCAGACGGCATCTCGCATATCTACGAGAATTATGTCGGCGACTGGCTGCGCTGCAACATCTGGCACGTGCGCGGCCGCGACCGCGACATCCTGATCGACAGCGGCATGGGCCTGCGCCCGCTCAAGGCTGAAATCAGCCAACTCGCCGAACGCCCGGTGACCGCGATTTCCAGCCATGCCCACTTCGACCACATCGGCGGCGCCTACGAGTTCGACGAGCGCCTTGGCCATAAATGCGAAGCCCACATTCACCAGAACCCGACCCGTGAGGCGACCTGCGCAATCGGTGCCTGGCTGCGCGCCGAAACCGTCACGGCCCTGCCCCACGAAGGCTTCCACATCGAGGATTTCCAGATCCGCCCGGCCCCGCTCACCGGCTATCTCGATGATGGAGATGTCGTCGACCTCGGCAACCGGGTCTTCACTGTCTTTCATCTGCCCGGCCATTCGCCAGGCTCGATCGCCCTGCTCGAGGCGGCAACCGGCATCATGCTGTCCGGCGATGTCATCTATGATGCCGCCCTGATCGACAATGCCTATCACTCTGATGCCGCAATTTACGCCGAATCTTTGCACCGCCTGCGCGAGTTGCCGGTCACCACGGTTCATGCCGGCCACGGCCTGTCGTTCGGGCGCGACAAGATGAAGACCA
Source organism: Hyphomicrobiales bacterium (assembly GCA_013002595.1). Taxonomy (GTDB): domain Bacteria; phylum Pseudomonadota; class Alphaproteobacteria; order Rhizobiales; family Aestuariivirgaceae; genus JABDJG01. The sequence goes on from JABDJG010000291.1 coordinate 9,841, forward strand.
TCATCGATGAATACCTGGCCGGCGGCCGCCGTCTCGGCGATGCCGCCGCCTATATAGAAAGAGCCCTGGGAGCCCGAGGGCCCGAATGTGGCTAAGGTTGTGGCGCTGGTTTACTAGGATTGGTTCAGGTTTAGGTGTGTGAGGAGGAAGGACATGCTGGCATATTCAACGACGAACAGGCCTGAAGATGGGCCAATCCTAGTATATCCCGAAGGGACGCGGGCCATTTGGCCTGTAGGCGTCACTTTGAGCGGCTTGAAGGGGGCGACCCATCGGCGCCGCTCAAAGCTAACCACAGACAAAATGGCCCACGCCAGCACCGCAACCTTAACCACATGCAGGCCCTAGATGAGCTGGAAAGACAAGAAGCAATTCACGGACGTCCACGGATCTCGGATGGCCTGGGTCGAAATGGGTGAGGGCGATCCGATCGTCTTTTTACATGGCAACCCGACCTCGTCCTACCTGTGGCGCAACATCATGGCCCCGCTCGCCGACCTTGGCCGCTGCATCGCGCCGGATCTCATCGGCATGGGCGACAGTGACAAGCTGGCCGATAGCGGCCCTGACAGTTACCGGTTCGTCGAGCACCGGCGCTATCTCGATGGTCTCCTTGCGCAGCTGGTGCCGGACGGCAAGATCACCCTGGTGATCCACGACTGGGGCTCGGCGCTGGGCTTCGACTGGGCCCGTCGCCACCCGGACCGCATCGCCGGCATCGCCTATATGGAAAGCCTGGTCCATCCTTACGAGTGGGACACCTTCTCCCAACAGGCCCGCCCGGTGTTTGAAGGCATGCGCTCGCCGGCGGGCGAAGGCATGATCCTGGAAAAGAACATCTTCGTTGAACGGATCCTGCCCGGCTCGATCCTGCGTGACCTGACCGATGAAGAGATGTCCGAATACCGCCGTCCCTTCGCCAACCCGGGCGAGGATCGCCGCCCGAGCCTGACCTGGCCGCGCCAGATCCCGATCGCCGGCGAACCGGCAGATGTCGTTGCCATCATCGAGGACTACGGCAAATGGCTCGCCAGCTGCGATATCCCCAAACTGTTCATCAACGCCGAACCCGGCGCCATCACCACAGGCCACGTGCGCGATTTCTGCCGCACCTGGCCGAACCAGACCGAGGTGACGGTCAAGGGTGCCCATTTCATTCAAGAAGATTCAGCCGACGAGATCGCCGCCGCGATCCGCCAATGGTTGACCAACTAAACCATCAAGAAATACCTCTAAGGAAACCGCAATGAAGAAACTTCTCTCTGCCGCCGCAATCATCGCCCTTGCCCTGACCGGCCCAGCAATGGCCGGCGAAACGCCAGCGCCTGAAGGCGCGTCGGTCTACTTCGTCAATCTTGAAGACGGCGCCACCGTCAAATCGCCGGTCAAGGTCGTCTTCGGTCTGACCGGCATGGGCGTTGCACCGGCCGGCACCGAAAAGGCCAACACCGGCCACCACCACATCCTGATTGACCGCGCGCCGCTCGGCAAAGGCCCGGACGGCGCCGATGAGTTCGATGCCAACTTGCCGGCCGATGAAAACCACAAGCACTTCGGCGGCGGCCAGACCGAGATGATGCTCGAGTTGCCGGCCGGCAAGCACACGCTGCAGCTGGTGCTCGGCGACAAGGACCACATCCCGCACAACCCGCCGGTCACCTCACCGGTGATCACCATCACCGTCGAGTAACGGTCATATGAGATTCCACGATTGCAGCACCGCACCAAGCTCGCGCCTGGTCCGCATATTCATCGCCGAAAAGGGCCTCGACATTCCAACCAGCGAGGTCGACCTGCGCGGTGGCGCGCATCTGGCGCCGGAATTCCGCGCCCTCAATCCATATTGCACGGTCCCGGTGCTCGAAACCGGTGACGGACAGGTGCTCACATCGACACAAGGCTGCTGGCGCTATCTGGAAGAACAGTTTCCCGACCCGCCCTTGCTTGGCGCGACGCCTGCCGAAAAGGCCCGTATCGCCGACCTCGTCTGGCGCATCGAAATCGACGGGTTTCACGCAGCTGCCGAGGGCCTGCGCAATTCAGCGCCCGGCCTGAAGGACCGCGCCCTGACCGGCCCGCGCAACTATGCCCAGATCGCTGAACTT
>JABDJG010000294.1 GCA_013002595.1 Hyphomicrobiales bacterium
GTCTCGTGGATCGCCATGCTGTTCGCCGGCGGCATGGGTTCCGGCCTCCATCTTTCGGGAGCGGCTGAGCCGATGTATCACTATGTCAGCCCGCCCGGCATGGAAGGTTCAACACCTGCCGCTGCCCGTCAGGCGCTGGTCATCACCAACCTGCATTGGGGTCTGCACGCCTGGTCGATCTATGCCGTATGTGCTCTGGTGATTGCCTATTTCACGTTCCGGCGCGGTGAATCGTCGATGATCTCGACGCCGATCAAGGCGCTGTTCCGCGGCCAGACCGGCGAGGCCGTCGGCAAGGTCGCCGACATTCTGGCCGTGTTGTCCGTCGTGTTCGGCCTGGCCGGGTCTTTGGCCATGGGTACCCTCGGCGTGCGCTCGGGCTCGTTCTATGCCTTTGGCACATCGCAGACCGTGACGGCCTCGATGGTCATCCTGGCGATCCTGTTTGTCAGCTACATGTTGTCGGCTACCACCGGTGTCGACAAGGGCATCAAGATCCTGTCCAACATCAATATGGTGATCGCCGTCTTGATCATGCTGCTGGTGCTGTTCGCCGGCCCGACCCAGTATATTCTGGAAGCCTTCATCGACTCGATCGGCGCTTACATGAGCAGCATCATCGTGATGTCCTTCAAGCTGTTCCCCTATGAAGGCTTGGCCGGCTGGAGCGCCGGCTGGACGCTGACCTACCTGATCTGGTGGATCGCCTGGGGCCCGTTCATCGGTATCTTCGTTGCCCGCATCTCGCGCGGCCGCACGATCCGTGAATTCTGCATTGGCGTTGTGCTGGTGCCGACACTGTTCTCGATGCTCTGGTTCGCCGTCTTCGGCGCGGCCGGGTTCTACATCGAGCTGCACGGCGGTGGTGGCCTGAAAGAGCTGATCTTTGAAGACGTCACCAAGGCGCTGTTCGGCTTTCTGGCATACTTCCCGGCCGGCAACATTTTGAACATCCTCGCCGTTGTGCTGATGTTCGTGTTCCTGGTAACCTCGGCTGATTCCGGCACCTTCGTGCTGTCGATGATGACCACCGATGGCAACCTCAACCCGCCGGTGATGCAAAAACTGGTCTGGGGCACGTTGATCGCCGCGCTGACCGCCGGCACGCTGTTCTCCGGCTCGGTGACCGTGGCAAAGGCCATGGCGATCACCGGAGCGATACCATTCTCGGTCATTGTAATGCTGCAAATCGTCGGCTTCCTGCGCGAGATCCGCAAGGAACGCACCGACCTGCCGAAACCGATCGAAGCGCGCGGCGCTGCGGTTGGCCAGGCCAAAGCGTGATCGATGGTGAGAGGAGTGTTCAATATGTTTAGACAGACAATATTCGCGATCCTCGCCATCGGCCTCCTGCTTGCAGGCTGTAGTGAAGACAACAACACCGTCAAGATCGGCACCAAGAATTTTGGTGAAAGCAACATCCTGTCGCACATGATCGCCATCCTGGCCAAAGACCAGGGGCTCAAGGTTGACGGGCCGGTCGAATATGCCACCACGCCAGCGATCCTTGAGGCGCTCAAGCGCGGCGACATCGATGCCTATCCCGATTACAATGGCACCGGGCTCGTCATGCTTGGGCAAAATGCCATGTCGGATGGTGACAAGGCCACGGCCCGGGTCAAGGAGCTCTATGAGCCGCTCGGCCTGACCTGGCTGTCGCGTTTCGGGTTTGCCAACAACTACGGCCTTGCCATGCGCGCCGACCGGGCCAAGGAACTCGGCGTCAGCACCATGTCGGAGCTGGTCGCAAAGGCCGGCAGTCTGACACTTGGCATTGAGGATGATTTCCAGACCAGGCCGCTCGACGGCCTGACCCCGATGCTCGCCCGTTATGGCATGTCGTTCGGTTCGGTCGACGTCACCAAGCTCGACAATCGGGCCAAGATGTACGACAAGCTGATCGATGGCGCAGTGGATGTGGCCGAGGTCTATACGACCGATGGCCAGATTGCCGATTATGGCCTGAAAGTCCTCACCGACGACCTGCAGTTCTTCCCGGTCTATCAGGCCGCCGCATTGGCCAGGGCCGATACGCTTGCCAAGCACCCCGCTTTCGGCAAGGCGATCAATGCGCTGGCCGGCAAGATCGATGCGGACACCATGCAGGGTCTGAACGGCAAGGTCGACATCGAAGGCCGCTCGGCAGCCTCCGTTGCCCGATTTGCGCTCTTGGAAATGGGGCTGATCACGGGCGGCGCCGTCACTGTTGAGGACCCGCTTCAGGTCTCCTCGTCGGCATCGATTGCCGCGTCGGATCTGTCGACCTCGGCCTTGCGGGCCGTGCGCCGGGCATTCACCGGCCGCGAGGTCCAGGTCTCGACCGAAGGCAGTGCGCTTGCCAAACTGGCCTCGGGCGAGGCGCGCCTGGCGCTGGTTGGCGCCGATGCGTTCTTCGACACCTCCAGCGCCGTGCCGACCCGCGATGACCGTTTCGAGGCGATTGCGGTTGTTGGCCGCAATGTTGTGCACCTTGTCGGCAAGTCGAACGCCAAGAGCAGCGATGCGCCTGACCTGAAAGCCATCAAGACGCTGGCAACCGGGCCGGAAGGCTCTGACACCCACAATTTGGCCGGTGTCATCGTCAAGGGCCTTGGCCTTGGTGCAGAGCTGAAACCGGTTGCGGCCGGAACGCCGGAAGCTGTCATCGAGACGCTCACCTCGGGCCAGGCCGATGCCGCATTGGTGGTTGCGCCTTTGGGCAATCGGGCGATCTCGCGGATGATCGATGGTGTGCTTTATGCCATCCTGCCGCTCGATGCCTGGAAGGACGGCGCCAATCTCGTGCAGTACCCGTTCCTGCGCGAAGTGCGGATACCGGCAAACACCTACCGGGTGCAGCGGAGCCCGATCGACACACTCGGCGTTCAGGTCGTCCTGGCCGGCATGGCGCCGGTGACCGGCGATGCCGTCGGTGACCAGGGACCAAGCTCGGTTGCGACCACCATCGCGCCGATCCCGGCTACGACCATCAAGACCATCACCGGTGCGATCGCCGGCACGTCTCTGGTCGATCCGACATTGCGCCAGGCCGCCGCGCTCGCCCCGGTGCTGCCCAAGCCGCCCGAGCCGATCAACCCTGGCGCCGATGTTTCGGTTCTCAATCTGGCCATCGTTGCATTGTTCATATGGCTGATCTGGCTGTATGGCCGCCCCGAACACACTTGAAACAAGGAGGCCGTCACACATGGCCAGCAAAACACTTGTCCCGATCGATCTCGCCGACATGGAAACCTCCGCCAAGGTTCTGGCGGCCGGTGTCGATCACGCCAAACAGCAAAAGAGCAATCTGGTGGTGATGACCGTCGTGCCCAACATGGTCACCGGTGTCGACTTTCGCTATGCCATCCGCGGCGAGATGGGGGGCTCGGAAGACTACGATCTCAAGGCCATCGTCCAGGATACGCTCGACCGGCTCAACGAGGTCCTTGCCGACCAGCTGCCCAAGGGCATGAAAGCCGAGACCATCGTGCGTCACGGCTCGGTCTATGAGGAGATCCTGGAGGCCGCCGACGACATCAAGGCCGACCAGATCGTTATCGGCGCGCATCGCCCGCAACTGGCTGACTACCTCCTGGGGCCAAACACTGCCCGCGTGGTCCGTCATGCCAAATGCTCGGTCAACGTGGTTCGGTTGTAGGCTTGCGCCGGTCCGTCCCGTCGTCATAATGCAGCGCTTCCAAAACTTCTGACCAGGAGGGATGCTGCATGCCGCGCACCATCGTCAAACCGAAAAGCCTCGATTTCCAGCCGCGCCCGACTTACCCCTATGCGCCGGGCGCCAAGGGCGGCGGCATGGTCTTCACCGCCGGCCAGGTCGCCTGGGACGAGACCGGCAACGTCACCGCCATAGGCGATATCCGCGGCCAGACCGTGCAAACGCTTAAGAACGTTATCGCGGTCCTCGAGGAGGCCGGCGCCAGCCTTGACGATGTCCTCAAGTGCAACGTCTACCTCAAGGACATGGCCGACTTCCAGATCATGAACGAGGAGTTCGCCAAGGTCTTCCCCGTAGACCCGCCGGCCCGCACCACGGTCCAGACCCCGATGGCCGAGCCGGAGATGCTGGTTGAGATCGAAGCCGTGGCGTTTGTCGGCGGCTAGCGCGCCGTAACTCCCTGCACCGTCAAAAACTCAGGCTCGTTGGCGCCATCGAGCACAACGGCGGTCAACCTGCCGCTAAAGGGCGCCCCCGTATCGATGCAGATCCTGTTTGGCCGCACCACCGGCTCATCGCCCGGCGTATGGCCGTGAATGACGCGGTAGCCGTGATCGTCGAGGCTGTCGAGGAACCTGTAGCGGATCCACAACAGGTCCTTTGCAAGTTGCTCTTCGATCGGCCGCCCCGGCACGATGCCGGCGTGGACAAACAGGTGGTCGCCGGCGATATGATGGAGCGGCAGCGCATGTAGCCAGGCGATGCGGTCTTTGCCGAGAGCTTCAACCAGATCTCTTCGATCATACCGGCCGAGCCGGTTCGAGACGTCAAACGAGGCAAGCGTTGCATCGCCGGCGTTGCTGAGCCAGGCCCGCCACACATCCCGGTCATCGGTCGCAAGGCAGGCCAGCATCAGATCTTCATGATTGCCCCTCAGGCAAACCGTCTCAAACCCGGCAACACCGCGCATCAGCCGGTCGATGACCGCCCGGCTGTCGGGCCCGCGGTCGATATAGTCACCGACATGAACGATCGTCGCAGCGCGATCGGCAAAATTCAATTCGCGATGCCCGGCGATCCGCTGATGCATCAGCTCCAGCAGGTCATCACGGCCATGAATATCGCCGATGGCATAATGAACAGGTGTCATCTGTGCGGTCCTAATTGTATTCTCATCGCCGTCGTCCACATATCACAACCGAAAGGTTGATGAAGCTGGCTTCCAACCCTAGTGTGACGAAATTCCAGGGTCACAAATGTGTCTGCCGCATCTGCGCCGATCAGCGTTGTGCGAAATCAAGTTCCAGTTCTTTCAACGACCGCAGCATCGGCTGTTTCCAGCCCCTCACACCTTTGGCCAGAGCATCGTCCATTGCATCGCGCAAGGCGTGCGGATCGGTAATGCCGAGGGCTTCGACCAATGCCTTGGCCTGCAGCAGATCCTTGGCTCGCTTGACCCGTTCGCTCGGGCTGCGTTTTTGCGCCAGGA
>JABDJG010000300.1 GCA_013002595.1 Hyphomicrobiales bacterium
TTGCAGATGCGCGGACTTACGTTGAGTGCACCAAACCGTTTGGTGCTGTCGATCTCGATCTCAAAGGTGGTGATCACGCCCGTGATCTTGTCGAGGCCGGCAAAAATCGCAATCGGGTTCTGAATCGGCTCAGCGTTGAGCGGTGTTGCCGCCGGAGCGGTCATGAGACCTGCCAGCAAGAGTGCGTTACGGATGGATCGCCAATTGCAACAGGTCACAACTTTACCGCCTCGAAGCGCAAGCGGACATAATCAGCCGTCCAGTTACCCCGTGCATCACACAGGACCGGGCGCAGCAGGTCTTCCACTTCGCCCAGAACCTCATCGCGGGCCGGGCCATATTGCTCAAAGAAGGGTTTTCGAAACAGTTTCAGCCACTCGCTCATGCCGCTTTTCAACGGGGTCGGGCGCGGAAAAAGACCAATACGGCGCACTGAAAAGCCATGGTTTTCAAGCATGCCGGCGTAGACGTCAGGCGATGGGAAAAACCACGGACCGGCGAGCGCTGCGTCACCGCCGCGGCGCGCAGCAGTTGCCCGCATGGCCGTGACAATGGCGGCGACATTGCCATGGCCGCCAAACTCTCCGACAAACCGGCCACCCGCCTTCAGCGCCCGGGCAACACCGGTCAGGACCCGGTCGGGTTCGGTCATCCAGTGAAGCGCGGCGTTGGAAAACACGGCATCAAACTCATTTACGAATGACAATTCCTGGCCGTCCATCAGCTGAACGTCTAGGCCGCGCTCACGGGCGCTTGCAGTTAAGTCCTGGCTGGCATCGACGCCTACAACATCTGCGCCGGCAACCGCCAGCTGTTCGGTCAGCGCGCCGTCACCGCAGCCCAGATCGAGTATTCGTTCGCCCCGCTCCAGCGCCAGCCATTCAACAACGGGACCAGCCAGATCGGATACAAAGCGGGCATGCTTGTCATAGCTGGCCGCCGACCAGGTCTGCTGCCGGGCAGGCGCTGCTGGCATTACTCTGTCTTTTCTTTGTCGCTGTCGCTGTTGTTGTTGAACAGGTACTGATTGACCAGGCCCCAAAGATCGATAGCGCTTTGGGTGTAGCTCATCTGGTCACCGTCCTTCAGCTTGTCGTCGCTGCCGCCGGGCTCCAGGGCAATAAACTTGGCGCCAAGCAGACCTTCGGAGGTGACCTTGGCCGTCGAATCATCAGGCAACGATACCGTGCGGTCGATCGACATGGTGAGGACCGCCTGGAAGTTCTCTGAGTTCAGCGTCTGATCAACCACCGAGCCAATCTTGATGCCGGCCAGACGGATGTCGGAACCGATATTGATGCCTTCGACATTTTCGAATTCGGCCGTCAGCTTGTAGCCACCCTGGCCTTTGCCGGCACCGGACGTCGTGTAGGCAAAGATGAAGAAGACGGCAGCAATACCAATCACCGCCGCGCCGATCAGCGTTTCGACCATCGAGTTCTTCATTGGGGGCGTTCCTTGTGTTCGATACGTTGTGTGTTAGTTGCCGGGCCGGTTCATTTGGGATGCCAGGCCTGGTAGTCAGGCTTTGCATCGGCCGGTTTGTGTTTCGGGCTGGCAATGCTGCCCGGCGGGCGATAGGCCAGATTGGACCCTGTCAGGTTCGACTGGTGCGGCTGCTGCCATTCGTGGGCCTGGTAATCGCTCTCGGTCGGCGGGGTGTCGACGGTGTGATGCATCCAGCCGTGCCAGCCCGGCGGGATCGCAGAGGCCTCGGCATAGCCGTTATAGACGACCCAGCGTCGCTCGGGGATCGATTCAGGCAAAGCAGATGGCGCCCGGTAGTATTTGTTGCCGGCCTCATCGGTGCCGACCAGTTCTCCCTTTCGCGCGGTATACCAGCGCAGGCCCAATGTCTGGCCGTTCCACCAGGTGAAGAACTGTTTGAGAAAATTCAGCACACGTGTCGTCCCATGTTCGCCGGCGTTTGCGACTCAGTTGCACAGCCAGCATGCATTCGAGAATTGCGCGGAATATGACGCAAAGGATGCAGCAAAGTCCAGCCCCTATTGAGTTTGCGCCGATAGCTTGATTGCGACACGGCCCACGTCGCTGACAGGCAAGACAGAGGTGCCGTTGTCATGGCACTTTTGTTGTCATGTGAGATGTGCCGCCGGCACCGATGATTTGACGAGCTGTCCAATGGAGCGAGCCGCACGGCCAGCCTTGCACGCCAAGGTCGATGACAATGCCAAGGGTATTTTCTACCTGTGCGCCGGCCTGTTCATCTTCTCGTTTCAGGACGTCATCATCAAGCAACTGAGCAGCGAGTTTCCCGTGCATCAGCTGGTCTTTGTGCGTGGTCTGGTGGCCACCCCGTTATTGCTGATACTGGTGCACTTTGAATCGGGATTTGCGTCTTTGCGCACCGATCATTTTGTATTGCATGCGGTGCGCTCGGTCCTGATGTTCTGTTCGTACCTTTTCTACTACCTCTCCATCGCCGCCATTCCGATCACGACCGCGATCTCGCTGTTCTTCACGGCACCGCTCTTCATCACGGCCTTGGCCGTGCCGTTCCTTGGGGAAAAGGTCGGGCCGCGGCGCTGGTTTGGTGTGATCGCCGGCTTTACCGGGGTCATGATCATGCTGCGGCCCGGGCTTGGCGTGTTTGAGCCAGCTGCCCTTCTGGCGCTCTTGTCGGCATTCACCTATTCCACAGCGCAGCTGTTGTCCCGTCGGCTCGGCATGACTGATCCAGCCTCGACCATGGCCTTCTATACGGCGATGATATTCACCTATATTGGCGGTTTGATGGGCATCTTTATTCATCTGTCGGATTTTGCGCCAAGCGATCATCCAAGCCTCGACTTCCTGCTCATGCCCTGGAAAATGCCGAGCGGGCTGGAGTTCGCCATGTTGGTGACGATCGGCGTGATCTCGGCAATCGGTTTCTATCTGTTGTCCCAGGCCTACCGCATTGGCGTTGCCAACACAGTGGCGCCGTTTGAATACACCTCGATGTTGTGGGCGATCATCCTGACCTACCTGGTCTGGGGCGCCACGCCTGACCTTTATACGCTGGCCGGCGCGCTTGTGATCGTTGCGGCCGGTCTCTACGTTTTGCGCAGGGAAGGCATCAAGCTCAAGAAGCCACTGGCGGCCAAGGGGCCCTACCGCAGCCGCTGATTGCAACAACTTCGCCTTTATCAATTCGCAGGCCCCCCATGTGGATGTCATCGGCCTGTCACGGCGCTATGCGACCAAGCCAACACGTCACGGTATCCTAGTAATGGAGGTAAAGACATGTCGGACAAAGCACTGGAACTGCATGAGCGCGCGAGCGACGTTTTGGGCAGCACACGGCTCGCTCAATTTTGGATGCAGAACGCAAATCCGCTGCTTGACGGCACCTCGCCTGCCCAGGCGATCGCCACGCCGGAAGGCCGCCGCAAGGTCGAACGCCAGCTTGCCTGGTTCGCCGGCAAGCCGGCGACAGATGCCCCGGTTGTCACCAAATCGCCGGACCGGTTGCAGGATCTTGTCGATGATCCCCTGATCAAGCTGGTCCTTGAGCGCGCCGGCAGCGGGCCTGAGGAAGTGCTTCAGCTCTATCGCCAGCCGGACGGGCCACGTAAAGCCGCCTGAAGAGCAAGATCAAATGCGATTCGCCGCGATTTCGGTTTCGCGAGGGCCAAAATCGGCTCTCGTGAGGCCCTTGGCGTTCAATCAAGACAGGTTCGGCAGGGCGAGTTGAAAATTTTATTTTTGATTAACCATAAAAATTGATGACGGTTTTGCGGCATGAACCGGCACCGGGTGCGCCCGCCGGCTGTACCTGGGTCATCAGCCGGTCATGCCAAGTGCGCGGGAATCCTTGCACTTTGACCTCGAATCGTTCGACAGTCCTGTTTGTCCACAGGTTGTCAACCGATGCGGACACTATATGTTGTGTTCAGGTTTTGTTAACACACTAATTGTTGACGCGCGTGGCTGTCCTGACTTACAGTGTTCACATGGTTGAAGGGCGACGGCGCTAGTTAGTAACCAAGTGTCGGTCGCGGCCCAAAGGGCCGATCCATACATACCAAAACAACCAACGGAGCAGCCGATGTAGCTTCTCCGAACGGGGATTGGCGTCTCAAAAGCGCATAGGCACTTTGTCTGGCGTGAGAACTGTTTGTGCGTGCCGCCGGGGCTGGCGGCGAGAGTGATAGGGCAACGGGTCCGGTAAAACCGGGCCTTCAAGGACTTAAACAATTTAACGCGAAGCGAGGGGACCTCATGCGCATAGAGCGCCATTTTACAGAAGCCGGCAAAGGACCATACGACGGAATCGAATTCCGCAATGCGACCAGTGAGATCAAGAATCCTGACGGCTCTGTTGTTTTTCGGCTGGAAGATATCCAGGTGCCGGCAGCCTGGAGCCAGGTCGCGGCCGATATTCTGGCACAGAAGTATTTCCGCAAGGCCGGTGTGCCGGCGCGCCTGAAGCGCGTTGAGGAAAATTCGGTTCCCTCCTGGCTGTGGCGCTCGGTACCCGATGAGGCCGCACTTGCCAAGCTGCCGGCAGAAGAACGCTACACATCTGAAATTTGCGCCCAGCAGGTGTTCAACCGGCTGGCAGGCACCTGGACCTACTGGGGCTGGAAAGGCGGCTACTTCGATACCGAAGTGGACGCCCTCGCCTACTATGAAGAGCTTTGCCACATGCTGTGCACGCAGCGCTGCGCACCCAATTCGCCACAGTGGTTCAACACCGGCCTGCACTGGGCTTACGGCATCGATGGGCCCGGGCAAGGTCACCATTATGTCGACTTTGAAACCGGCAAGCTGACCAAATCGAAGTCAGCCTACGAACATCCCCAGCCGCATGCCTGTTTCATCCAGTCGGTTGCCGATGATCTGGTCAACGAAAACGGCATCATGGATTTGTGGGTACGCGAGGCCCGCCTGTTCAAGTACGGCTCGGGCACCGGCTCGAACTTCTCGTTCATCCGCGGTGAGAACGAGCCTTTGTCCGGCGGCGGCAAGTCGTCCGGCCTGATGTCGTTCCTCAAGATCGGCGATCGGGCAGCCGGCGCGATCAAATCGGGCGGCACCACACGGCGGGCGGCCAAGATGGTGGTGGTCGACATCGATCACCCGGACATCGAGGCCTATATCGACTGGAAGGTGAAGGAAGAGCAAAAGGTTGCCGCGCTGGTGACCGGTTCCAAGATCGTCAAGCAGCATCTCAAAACCATCATCAAGGCGTGCGTCAATTGCGAAGGCCCCGGCGATGATTGCTTTGATCCGTCCAAGAACCCGGCGCTCAAGCGTTCGATCCGCGAAGCCCGCAAGTCGCAGGTTGCCGACAACCTGATCAAGCGGGTGATCCAGTTCGCCCGGCAGGGTTTCAAGGACATCGAGTTCGACACCTACGACACCGACTGGGACGGCGAAGCCTACCGCACGGTTTCGGGCCAGAACTCGAACAATTCGGTACGGGTAAACGATGAATTTCTGCGCGCCGTCGAAAACGATGACGACTTCGACCTGAAATGGCGCATGGCTGAAGGCGTTGCCAAGACCGTCAAGGCGCGCGCCTTGTGGGACCGCATCGGCGAGGCCGCCTGGGCGTGTGCTGATCCGGGCATCCAATACCACACGACAATCAACGACTGGCACACCTGCCCGGCTGGCGGCGATATCCGCGCTTCCAATCCGTGCTCTGAGTACATGTTCCTTGACGATACGGCCTGCAACCTCGCTTCGCTCAACCTGCTGCAGTTCCGCAACAAGGAATCTGGCGCATTCGAAACCGATGCCTTTGAGCATTCGGTGCGGTTGTGGACCATCGTTCTGGAAATCTCGGTGCTGATGGCGCAATTTCCATCCAAGCAGATTGCCAAGCAGTCCTATGAATACCGCACTCTCGGCCTCGGCTTTGCCAATATCGGCGGCCTGCTGATGACCTCCGGCATCTCGTACGATTCAGACGAAGGCCGGGCAATTTGCGGCGCGATCTCGGCCATCATGACCGGTGTTGCCTATGCAACGTCGGCTGAAATGGCCGGCGAGCTCGGGCCGTTCCCGATGTTTGAGCGGAACCGTGAGAGCATGCTGCGGGTGATGCGCAACCATGCCCGGGCGGCGGCTGGCGAAAGAGGCACCTATGAGGCGCTCAACACCACCCCGGTTGCGCTTGATCATGCCAACTGCCCGCACGATCTGGCGCCGCGCGCAGTGGCGGCCTGGGAGCGGGCGGTTTCGCTCGGCGAACAGAACGGCTACCGCAATGCACAAGCCACGGTGATCGCGCCAACCGGCACGATCGGTCTGGTGATGGACTGTGACACGACCGGCATCGAGCCGGACTTCGGATTGGTCAAGACCAAGCAGCTGCTCGGTGGTGGATCGCTCGTGACGGTCAACCACACGATTCCACGGGCCTTGCGTTCGCTCGGCTACACCTCGACCCAGGCAGCCGAGATCGAGGCCCACATCGACGAATACCACTC
>JABDJG010000335.1 GCA_013002595.1 Hyphomicrobiales bacterium
CTGTAACCGCGTCGATCCAGGCTCGCCGCACGCCATCTGCCGCACCGACGATATCGAGCGCCGACATGTAGCGTGCCCGTTCGGCCTGGTTCCTGGCAATCTCGGTGCGTGGCCCGATGGTGAACAATGACAACACACTGAACAGGAATTGCCGCTCAACTTCCAGGATACCGCCACCTGCGAGCCGTCCTATGGAAAACACCGGGTTCTTCATGCGCCCGGCCTGGGCAACGTCGGCCTGAGCGATGCCGATTTTGACCAGGCTGGCCTGAATGGCAGGATTGCGCAGGAAAGCGATCTGCGTTGCGCTGTCTATTGTTAACGGCTTGGCCAGAAGGCGCTGGGCAGTGCTCTCGGCCTGTTCCCGCGAAGCCTCATCGCGTTGCCAGGAAACCGAGTGCCTTGTCCGCTCTTCGACAAGCCCGTTGACGTCAGTCAGCGCCCCATCGACCTTTAGTGTTGAACATGCGGACAGAACCAGCACGGAACACCCAAGTACCCCGAGCCGTGTTGCGGCCCTCAAAGATTTGTCATTCATTTTGTTCCCCTCTGCCCCGCCGCTACTTGCGCTTACGCTTGCGAATGGGTTCATCGACCCCGCGCAGTTGACCAAGCGGGCCGCCGATTTCCTCAGCCCGGTCGTTCAGTTCGCGCCAGTTTTCAGGCCGCTCCATGATCGCCGAAGGCCGGTAATGGTTCATGATTGGATGGTAGTGGGTTCGCGTAACGGGTGCGTAGGGATCGGTTGGGTCCCCGGCACCAGTTTCGTGCGCTAACAGTGAAATGGGTGCCAATCCGGCAAAGCCCAGGACCATGACGGCAAGAATTGGCCGTGTCAGATACATTTGATTGCTCCACAATCTGATTGTTTTTCTTTGCTGCCGCGGCGGACCGCAGGCGCACTTCGAGTCTTGAAAAAATCAGATGGTGGTATTGGGAGGAGGGTTGGGGGAGGCTTGTTCGACAGCCGTCAAAGCCGCTATCTTTTTGTCGCTGAACGACCTGACCAATTGTGAACCGAGCGGACAGGTCATGATCTGGGCATCGACCGTGCAGGTGCTGCCGCAGCAGTCCATGCTGGCCATGTCCGGTTCCGTAGAGCTGTGTTCAGCGCCGATATTACCAGCTTGTTCAGAACCGCTGGCCAGGCCGGCTGCATGGAAGTGATCCCCATGCTGATGGGCGGACGCCGGATGGGCATGTGCGCCATGATCGCCACTGCCCGTATGGGCAAACAGCATCGACGTCTGGGTAAAGACCCACACAGTCATAGCGATGATGCTGATTATCTTCCTGACGAGCATGAAGTTGCGAATAACCCGTTTCGGTTGAGTTGTAAATGGAGGCTTACATTACAAACTTTTAATAGAAGGTAATCGCCCGCACTGCCACTAGATTCCGGCAAGTCTCATCATATCCGCGATCGGTGCAATCGGCCCTCGCTGACCGCATTGAAAGCGGCGGTTTTTGGCATTAAGCTGGGCGAGGTGGCCATCGTCCAGCCGAAATATTGAATGGACCCGTCAGACACATGTCACAAAAACTTGAAGGTTGGCTTGATGCCGTATACGAGACCGGGGGCGACCGCGGCCAGCTCGACGGACTTTATGACGAATGGGTCCGGACCTATGATCAGGACCTGTGGGCCTCGGGAAATCCCTATATTGCGCTGATGACAGGCATGGTCGGCCGCCATGTGCCGGACACCGGCGCGCGCATCCTCGATGGCGGCTGTGGCAGTGGCAACATGGGGCAGCTGCTGCATCAGTTCGGTTACACCTACATCGTCGGCATCGATGCATCTGACGGCATGCTGGCTGCGGCAAAGGCCAAGGGCTGTTATGTCGAGGTGCACAAGTTGTTGCTGGGCGCCAGCATCGGCCTGCCGGCCGGCAGTTTTGATGCGATTACCGCTGCCGGCGTTCTCACCCACGGCCATGCACCACCTGAATCACTGGACGGTCTGCTGGAGGTTGCCAAACCGGGCGCGCCGATCATCTTTTCGATCTCAGAGCCGGCCGTCGAAGCGGGCGGATTCGGTGACAAGATGACCGCGCTGGAAGAATCGGGCGCCTGGACACTCATTGATCAGACGGAACCGTTCCGCACCTATCCGTTCTCGGATGAGTATGCCGACCTGCGCCATTGGATCAGCGTTTACCGGAAAGCCGGCTAACGCCGTGCCCCGGGATCTTCTCGCCAATGCGGGCAGCCCGTGCCCGGATTGTTGTCGAGCGCCATCGCCATTGTCGAGGCCGGTGCCGATTGACCGCAATTGATCCTACTTCAGATTGAACGACAGAAACGTCAGTATCCGTTGCTCATATTCCGCCGGGTCGAAAAGGTGAAAATCCTGATGCCGCGCGCCCGGTACGGTCCAGAAGGTTTTGGGTTCACGCGCATTTGCAAAGAGAGTTTTGGCGTTGGCAATGGTCGTCCGCCGGTCGTTTTCGCCGGTCACAATCAGCACCGGCGCCTCCAGCTGCTGTATCTTGCCCGACGGCGATAAGGCATCCGGTTCGAACCCAAGCCGCCATGAAACCTGCCACAACAACAAGGGCGCCATATAATGGCCAGCCCGGTCCAGCCTGATCGCCAGCCTGTTTTCGAGTGCCTCGCGCAACGTGGAATAGACGGCCTCGAGCACATAGGCATCGGCCTTGGCGCGTTGTGCGGCGAATATCGCTGCCGCGCCGCCCAGCGATTGCCCGATGACGGCCAATTTCTTGTCCGGCCAGGCCTGGCGCGCATATGTCGTTGCGGCCACCACGCTATCGGCTTCCTGATACCCGAATGTGATTTTCTCGCCATCGCTCTCGCCGTGCGCAGCCAGATCGATCATCAGCACCGCATAGCCTGCCCGGGACAGAAACCGCGCCCGTTCGACAAGAGATCGCCGGTCGGACCTGATGCCGTGCAACAGCAACACCGCGCCGCGATTTGGATGAACGTCGATAGCCCAACCTTTGACACCGCGCTGATTTGCATCAACCAGGGTGATCTCGCGTACCGGCAGATCGGCTGGCGGTGCAATCACTGTTGCATCAAGCCGTTTGGTCGCCTGGCTGCCCAAATAGAACAAGCCGACCGCAACCACGATCAGGCACAGCAAAAACAGTGTTGCAGCAGTTTGCACCCGCATCTCAAGAACCCCAACAGTCCCAAGGCCTGATTTCAATCACTTGTCCGGTACCGTTCCATCTTGGCCATATCGAACTCGATGCCGAGACCCGGCTGTTCCGGCAGTGCGAAATGGCCATCTTGCGGCAATTGCCGGCCGCTGCAGACCTCATCGACGTCTTCAGCAAATTCGGGGAAGAATTCGACCGGCAGCAGGTTGGGGATACCTGCTGCGGCATTGATGGTTGCTGCAAGACCGAGCGCCATGCTGTTGAAATTGTGCGGAGAAATCAGGATCTGGTGCGGTTCGGCCATCGCCGCAATTTCGCGCAGCTCCAGAATACCGCCGCAGGCACACACATCCGGGTTGACCATTCCCGTGGCCTGGACGTCGAACAGCGGCGCAAATTCTCGTTTGGTCGCCAGCGTCTCGCCGGTGATCAGCGGCTGGCGCACCTGATCGCGCAACCGGCGGATGACAGCCGGGTTGCTCGGCGGGATCGCATCTTCAACCCAGAACAGATCAAACGGCTCCATCAACCGGCACAGCTCGCGCGCCTGATCGGGCAAAGCATGCCGCCACAGGTCAACCGCCAGCTTGATGTCCGGCCCGATTGCCGCGCGCATGACCTGCAGTTTTTCGATACCTTCAGCAACGCTTTCGCTGGCCTGGAACGGATAGAACTTCAGCATGGTGAAGCCGGCCTCGACGTGCTCCAGCGCCTTGGCGGCCAGCTGATCGGCGGTCTTTCGCTGCGGGCTCCAGAAATTGGCATAGGCCGGCAAAGTTTCATGGCAGCTCCCGCCGAGGAGCTTATAGACGGGCATGTCCAGCGACCGGCCAAGCGCATCCCACAAGGCGATTTCGATACCGCTCGAGGCACAGAACACATCGATGCCGACGCGCTGTTCGCCAAAGCGGTTGTAGATCCGGTGATTGAACGCCTTGATTGCCGAAACGTCAGTGCCGATCAGCTGTTCGGCCATCGCGGCAATCAGTTCGACAAGGCTCTTTTCGCGTCCGCGCAGCGTATAGGCCTCACCCCAGCCGGCAACGCGCGACGTGGTTTCGACACGGATAAACACATGCGGCTGTTTGGGGCACCAGGCCTCGGGCCGCGGATCGCCGGGCAGGAAGTAGGTCGTGATATTTGCAATTTTCATATGCCATCCAATTGCAGAAGTTACGCTGCCTCTCCCTGTCCGCGGGGGCGGGGATTTCAACCTGCAAGTCTCTATTGCTCCGTGCCAATCGTCAATCTACGATCCGGCATGAAACTGGAAGAATCGCTGCAATTCGAGAGTTGAATGTGATGGATGCACGCGCGTTCATAGATCTTGACCAATATCCCATCGCCGAGCCGGCGACGGCGGCTTGCGAGCAGCTTGTGTCATCGGTTCGCAGCAAACTGGCACAAGATGGCTGCGCCGTCTTGAGCGGCTTCATCCGCGCCGACCGCATCGATGAATTGATCACCGAAGCGGATCAGGTCGCGCCCCAGGGCCACCGCTCGTTCAACCGCACCAATGTCTATTTCACCAGGGACGATCCCGGCCTGCCCGAAAGCCATCCCATGCGCCGTTTCTACGACCGGTCCAATTCGTTCGTGCCGGCTGACAACTTCGGCGCGGGCAGCATCCTGCGCATGATCTACGAGTGGCCGGCGTTTCCCGCCTTCATCCAGGCAGCGCTCGGCGAGGAAAAATTCTACCGCTATGCTGATCCCCTGGCCGATGTCATCGTCAATGTGGTGGAGGAGGGCGGCGGCTTTCCCTGGCATTTCGACACCAACAACTACACCGTGACGCTGGCGATCCAGAACGGTGAGCAGGGCGGCGAGTTCGAGTACTGTCCCGGCCTGCGAACGTCTACAGACGAGAACTATGATGGGGTTCAAGCCGTGCTTGATGGCCACAGTGACGCGGTCAAGACGTTGCACCTTCAGCCCGGCGACCTGCAGATCTTCAAGGGCCGCTATGCGCTGCACCGGGTCAGCCCGGTCAAAGGCGCCCGCAAGCGCTATGTCGGCATCTTCTCGTTCGTTGAAGAACCCGGCATGGTCGGCAGCCCCGAGCGCACCCGCCAGCTCTATGGCCGGGTCCTGCCCATCCACCTGGAGCGCGCCGGCCTGAGAGCCGATGCGCTGATCGATTAGAGCGCTCGGGGGTCAACCGGACCGGCCATCGGATTGGCCGCTGCGATCACATCACCGGCATTGAGCAGCGTGTCTTCGCGGTAGCGCCCGCCCACCAGCTGGACACCGACCGGAACGTTCTGAACGGTCATGCCGGTCGCCACTGCCAGGCCCGGCAGACCCATCAGCGGCAGGCCGACCTGGGTGAGTTGGGCCTCAATGACCCTCTCGAAGGCTTCAGGTGACGCTACATCGAGGAGGTCCGGAAACGGCAATTCGCCCGAAATCGGGCAGATCAGCACAGGATATTGCTCGAAGAACAACTGCCATTCGCGCAAAAGGGTGGCCCGGCGCTGCAGGGCATCGAGCATGTCGTTGAGGTCCGGCTCATTGCACAGGCGCACCATCTGCGAATAGACAAAGCTGGCATCGGGATCATCTTCGCTTTCAACCGCCGCTGCGCCGGTGCGGCGGAACTCGGCGAGCCACAACGTCGCCTGCAGCCGGGCCGGTTCGCGGAACGGCGGGCACTCGACCTCTTCGACCGTCCAACCGGCCTCTTCAAGGTCGCGGGCAGCCTTGCTCAGGCAAGCAGTGACCGTGCCGTCGACCTTCAGGCCTTCCGGCGCGATTGTCAGTGCGGCCCGCTTGGGCTGGGCCGGCAGTTCGAGCGGCACCGGCGTCCACCACGGGTCGCGCTGATCCTCACCGCACAAAACCTCATAGCCGAGCCGGGTGTCCGCCATCGTGCGGGCAATCGGTCCGGAGACCGCCATCAGCTGCGCCCCGATATGCCGGTCTGGTGCTGTAAAGTTGACCGCCGGTATCCGGCCGAGCGTCGGGCGCAATCCGTGCAGGCCGCAGGCATAGGCCGGATAGCGGATCGAGCCGCCGATATCGGTGCCGTGGCCGATGGCGCCGATGCCGGCCGCCGTGGCCGCCGCCGCACCGCCCGATGAGCCGCCCGGCGTGATGGCCGGATTGTGCGGATTGAGCGTATGGCCGTGCAGCGAGTTGCGGGCGAACCAGCGCAGGCTGAACGCCGGTGTGTTGGTGCGCCCGATGATAATGGCGCCGGCATTGCGGAAGTTGCTCACCACCGGGCTGTCGTGCTCGGCGATCAGATCCTTTTGAATGCGCAAACCGTTGGTTGAGGCAAAGCCGACCTGGTCGGTATTGACCTTGATGGTCACCGGCACGCCGGCCATCGCCCCGGCATCGCCGCCGCCAGCGATTTTCTGATCAACCGCATCGGCCGCCGCCAGCGCCTCATCCGGCAACTCCTGCACGACAGCGTTGATCGCCGGATTGACGTCCGCAAGCCGCGCCAGCGCACTCATCGTCACCTCGCGTGCCGAGACCTCTTTGCCGCGCACCATCCGCGCAATATCAACAGCAGTCTTTCGCCACAAATCAGACATCAAGATCCCTCGCTAAATGATTGATGCCGCACTGTGGATTGGCCAGCCGTAGGGGTCAAGCAGGACGTGGGTTTTCAGTCTCTCCCCCTGTCGTCATCCCGGCGAAAGCCGGCATCCAGGGGCCACAAACTCATGCCTTGCCATGGCGCACTGGATCCCGGTTTTCACCGGGATGACGGATTACGTAACTGGAGAGGGAACGCCTCAGTCGGGCAATTTCGCACCATCCTTGTACACCGCCACAACTTCGATCTTGCCGACGATGCCCCGGTTGAAACTTTCAAGCTCTGCGGCCGGCACCCAAAGCTCCTCATGCGCGCTGCCGCCGGCAATCTGTACCGGATAACGCGCGGCCGTTTTGGCATCGATCTCGAACCGGGTCACATAACCAAGATTGTCCGGCGCCGCCTTGGTCGAATTCCAGTCACGGGCGATTTTTTCAGCATACGCGAACGTCAGCACCGGATAGAAGATCGGCTGATCCGCCAATCGCGGCGGCCACGCCGTCCAGCCGCTTTGTTCGACGAGCGCCAGCTCGGCGTTTCCTGTTGGTCGATAGAGGATCACGTCACAGACCGACGCGGGTGACCGTGGCAGTGCCCATTGGCACAAGCCCGCGCCCGGTCAGAAAATGCGGGCTTGCCAGAAGGCGGATGGACTGTTGCGGCTGGGCATCCATGTCCTCGGCATTGTAGGTCATGCCGTGATCGGTGCCGCTGTCCCAGGCCCACAAGGTTATGCTGGTCGTATTGATCCAGTTGCCATCGACCCGCAAGGCGATATCGGTCGCGCCGGTGAACCAGTCCGGGCTTGGGGCGATCATTGTGACAAACGACAGCCGGCTGTGTTTCTCGCTTGCCTCGAACCTGACGCTGATCTGGCCGGGCACCTTGTCAAGCTTGGGACCGTTGATCTCGGTGCCGAGCCTGCCTCGCCGCCTGGCTTCGGCAAACTCTGCCTTCAGTGTTGCGGCTCGGCCGTTCTCGGCCACAAGCTCGAGCCCGCTCGATGCGGTATCGCCGTCGCGAAACAATACGTAGCGCGCATTGTGGGTTGCGCCGATCAAACTGGACATATGCCCCCCGTCCGGCGGGAACTCATACGGCGCCGTCGCAGCGCTCCAGGTGATGTCGACCGTAAGCTCGAATTCGGCGGTCTGTTGCGCGCCGGCCGGACCGGTCATGCCAAGCGCCAGGAAAATGGCCGCCACCATGCTGCTACGAGACGTCATGAAATTTCCCCGCCTACCGATTGGACTTTGCCGTTTGATTTCCCGAAACTAGAAGATATCCCTCGCAGATGCCAAATCAACTCTGCGGGCGATGTCTGGAGGATGTGGTGACTGAGACGGCTGAGAAATCCGAGCGGTGCACCGGCGGCTGCCAGTGCGGCGCGGTGCGTTACGCGTTCGATGGACCGCCGCTTGAGGTCTACGTGTGCCACTGCACCGAGTGCCGCAAGCAGTCGGCTTCGGCATTCGGCATATCGGTGATCGTGCCCGGTTCCGCTGTTCGCCTGACCAGCGGCAGTTTGGTTAAATGGACACGGCCCACTGACAGCGGTACCTCGCTCGACTGTTTCTTCTGCCCGGACTGCGGCTCGCGCCTGTGGCATGGCAACCCGGTCACCGAAGCGCAGATCAGTATCAAGGGCGGTTCGCTCGATGAGCCGCCCGACATCAGTTCGGCCGATCACATCTGGACCTCAAGCAAGCTGGCCGGTGTCGTTATTCCGCCCACGGCCAGGCAGTTCCCGGGTGAACCGGATTGAGAATTTTGCCCTGAGTTCGAGCGTTTCCGTACACCGGCCTGGCAGCTGCCCAAAGGTGACCTGCGACAAAAGGTGACAAGTCTCATAACCTAAGGTAGCATCCCCTCAGTGGGATCCGGCGTCAGGTGCGGTTCACCTTGCCTCACCGGATCATATAAGCAGGGGAGGTGCGGCATG
This sequence comes from Hyphomicrobiales bacterium, assembly GCA_013002595.1. Lineage (GTDB taxonomy): Bacteria > Pseudomonadota > Alphaproteobacteria > Rhizobiales > Aestuariivirgaceae > JABDJG01. The sequence goes on from JABDJG010000335.1 coordinate 8,624, forward strand.
TCTGACAGCGCCACGAGTGGGTTTTCCGTCAACACGGTGTTTCTGGTTTCCATGGCAATCAGCCTTGCCATTGGCGCCTGGGGGTTGATCGATCCCGACAGCATGACCGGCACCATGTTGGGCTTTACCAACTACATGCTGACCAGCGGCAGTTGGGCCTGGCTGTTCATCTGCACCATGTTTCTGGTGCTGAGCGGCTACATGGCGTTTGGGCCGTATGGCCACATCCGGCTCGGCGCCGATGATGAAGAACCCGAATTCTCCACTGTCTCGTGGATCGCCATGCTGTTCGCCGGCGGCATGGGCTCCGGCCTGCTCCTGTGGGGCGCAGCCGAGCCGATGTATCATTATGTCAGCCCGCCCGGCATGGAAGGCTCAACGCCAGCTGCTGCCCGCCAGGCGCTGGTCATCACCAATCTTCACTGGGGCCTGCATGCCTGGTCGATTTATGCCGTGTGCGCATTGGTCATTGCATATTTCACTTTCCGGCGCGGCGAGCCATCGATGATATCAACGC
>JABDJG010000358.1 GCA_013002595.1 Hyphomicrobiales bacterium
GACATAGGTTTCCTCGGCAACGTCAAACAGCGTGACCTCCGGCTTGTCGGCAAAGCGGTGGCCGTTTGAGAAAGCGACAACCATGTCTTCTTCGAACAGGGCATGCGTCGCGATATCCTTGAAAGAGCGATTGCCGTGCAGGGCGATGAAGGCACTGTCGAGCGCCCCGGTCAGCAACAGTTCGGGCAGGGCCTCAGGGCCAATATCGTGGAGGATCAACAGCACGTCGCGATGGCGGCTAGTGAAGTCGTCCAGGAACGCTGACAACACATCGGGCCCGATCGTGCACATGATGCCGACATTGAGTTCGCTGGCGCCCTGTTCGAGAAACGTCCTGGCGACGGTGCGCGCCATCTGCTGGGTTTCCTGAATGCGCTGACAATGCTCGCGCATGACCCGGCCAAGCGCCGACAAAGACACGGCGCGGCCGTCGCGGATGAACAAATCTCCGCCCAGTTCGGCCTCAAGTTTTTGTATCGCGCGCGTCAAAGCCGGCTGTGAGACATGGCACTGCTCGGCCGCCCGGGTGAAATTGAGGTTCTCGGCCGCCATCAGAAAATAGCGAACCTGATGAAATTCCATGGTTAATCCCTACCCTACGTAACATGCATAGAACCATACACCATCGGTATTGGACAACTTTTGATTGCGGCCACAATTTGTGCGGCACCGAGGACAGATACACCGCCTCGTATCACCAACCCCCAAGGAGATCTGAAATGTACAAGAAATCCCTTATTGCCGCCGCTGCCGCGCTTGCCATCCTGCATGGCGCGGCGTTCGCGAAATCACCGGCCGAGCTGAACGACCTTGAAATCGCTCACGTGGCCTATACGGCAGACAACTCCGATATCCGCTATGCGCATCTTGCGCTTGCGATCTCGAAGGACCCGAAAATCCACGAGTTTGCCCGCACCATGATCCGCGATCATTCGGCGGTCAACGATCAGGCGCTGGCGCTTCTGCAAAAGCTCAAGGTTCAGCCGCAGGACAATTCCTTCAGCAAGCAGCTCCGTGAAAATACCGACAAGCTGATTGCGGAAATGAGCAAGCTCAGCGGCAAGGCGTTCGACCGGCGCTATGCCGAAAACGAACTCGGCTACCAGCAGGCGGTCAACAAGCTGGTTGAAGACACCTTCATTCCGAACATCGAGAACCCGCAAGTCAAAGCCCTGTTCGAAGATGCTCTGGCCATCTTCAAGGGGCATGAGATGCATGCCGCCGAGATGGTAAAGGCTCTGGCTCAGCGCCAGTCCATGCAACAGCAGTAGATCGTCATGCGGACCCCACGCAGATTGGCAATGGTTGCGGCAGCGCTTGCAGCTGCAACCCTTGCGGTCTTTGCCAGCGTGGCGGCCGCGGCTGACAGTTCGACGCCGCGCCGCCATGTGGTGGAGATCCACAAGCTCAAGTTCGTTCCGGCAAAACTGGACGTCTCGCCCGGAGACACCATCGTTTGGGTCAACCGGGATATCGTGCCGCACACGATTACCGCAACCGACAAGAGCTGGGATTCAAAAACCATCAAGAAGGCCGGCGAATGGCAGATGGTGGTTCAGGCAGATACGCCGGGCAGCTACCTGTGCAGATTTCATCCGGTGATGAAGGCGCAATTCACCATCGTCCAGTGACCCCTGCTGCTGAGCTGGCTGAAAGACAAACAAATGAACATTCGCGTCAAGCGGATTTATGAAGAACCAGCGCCGGAAGACGGGTATCGCCTGCTCGTCGACCGGCTCTGGCCGCGCGGCGTTTCGAAACAGAATGCCCGTATAGATGGCTGGATGAAGGAGATCGGGCCGAGTTCGGAGCTGCGGCGCTGGTATGGCCATGATGCCGCGCGCTGGCGCGAGTTCAAGGAACGCTATGCGGCAGAGCTTGATGCACGTGCGGATCTCGTGGCGGACGTTCTCGCGCTCGCCCGGGCCGGAACGGTGACCCTTGTGTTCTCAGCGCGTGATGCCGATCGCAACCAGGCGGTTGCGCTGGCTGAGTATCTTGCGGGCCGGCAGGACAACCCATAATGGCCGACAAGCAGACTACGCGCCTGTTCGGCGGCATTTCAGATGATACCAACAAGCGGTTGCGCCAGCTCCTTGTGCAGTATTTCTGCGCCAAAACCGGGGGCCCTGTTTTTACACCGGACGACCGATGAAACAGACCCATGCAGGTCTTGGCATGACCACGGATGACTGGCAACGCGCCGGCAGGTATTTCCTCGAGGCGCTCAACGAGTTCGATGTTCCTCAACAGGCACAGAAGGATTTCCTTGGCATCATCGGGCCGTTGGAAAAGGACATTGTAGATAGCGGATCTTGAAGAACCCTTGCCAAACGATGCCCAGATTGGCGGGCTTTGCGCCACTCGTTGGCAAGGCCGTCATTCCATGCCGCTATCCGGTCAACCCGAGCAACAGCGGTGGCCATACGATTTGCTCAAAACGAACGGCGACAATAGGCCGGTCTCGCGACACGCGCCCGCTGGTAGACAGGCAAGGTGACGGCTTTGGTGCCAAAGGGCCTTGGGAGACGACCTTTGCATCCGGACCACGAGACTTTGTGCTATTGAACGTTGAGCTCGGCCCGGCAAAGAGTAATCTAGCCAATACCATGGACAGCCGTAGGTTGCGATAAGCCGATGATTAAAACGCCGATCCTCATTGTCGGTGCCGGACCAACAGGTCTCATGCTCTCTGCCCAACTCCATCGCTATGGAGCACCGCACACAATAGTCGATCGCAAAGACGGGGTTACCAAGCTCAGCAAGGCACTGGCCGTACAGGCTCGAACCTTGGAGCAGTATCGGCAGCTTGGCATTGCGCAAGCCGCGATCAACGAAGGGTTCATAGCCAGAACCGTCAGGTTCATTGTCAATGGCCAGGTCAGAGCGAGGGTCCAATTCGGTGAGATCGGGTCGGGGCTCAGTCCCTATCCATATCTCTTCATTCTTGAACAGTCCGAAAATGAGTCGCTGCTGCTCGATTACATCTCGTCCCAGGCCGGCACCGTCACCTGGTCGACGGAAGTCGTTGATCTGAGAGCCAAAGGTAATGGTTACTCTGGCACACTGAAGCGTGGCGACGGAAGCTGCGAGCCTTTCGAATGCCAGTATCTGATCGGTTGTGGAGGCGCCAGCAGTCCGGTCCGGCAGTTTCTCGACATGCCGTTTCCGGGCGGAACCAACGAACAGCTTTTTTTCGTCGCTGATATCAACGTCGAACTGGATTTGGAAAAACAGGGCCTGCTTTTGGTGCTTAACACAAAGGAGTTCCTGGCGTTCTTCCCGATGTCGGGACCCAATCAGTACCGGGCGGTCGGAATTCTTCCTCCGACGGTTACGGATCCTACCGATTTTTCGTTTGACGTCATAAAGACGCATATCGAGGAAAACCTGGGGATCGCTGCAAAGATCACTGGATCTGCATGGCATGCAGGTTACCGGGTTCACCACCGAATCGCGGACAGCTTTCGGTCGGGAAACGCATTCCTTGCGGGCGATGCCGCGCACATTCACAGCCCGGCTGGCGGTCAAGGCATGAATACGGGCCTCGGCGATGCGGTCAACCTGGGATGGAAACTCGCCGCCACCGTCAACGGCTGGGCTGATCGCGATATCCTGAACTCCTATAACAACGAACGCAGACCCTTTGGCGTACAGTTGGTTCAAACGACCGACCGGGCCTTCACGGTGATGACGTCAAAATCATGGTTCCCGACGATCATCCGCACGCGGCTGCTACCCGTCGTACTCAGCACGGTTTTGAGATTTGAACCGCTCCGGCGGCTCATGTTCAAAACGGTATCGCAGACACGCATTGCGTACCGGAAAAGCCCGTTAAGCGATGGATCGGGTTCGCGTTCCCTTCGAAGTGGCGACCGTTTCCCGTGGTTCGAATGGGACGGAGGAAACAGCTTTGACTGGTTGTCGGCTGTCGGATACGTCGTGCTCCGGCTTGGCGGCGCGGCGGCCGTCGAAATTCCCGGATGGACCGGCCCTGTCGTTCAGGTGGACGTCACCGGACCTGCCGCTGAGGCGGCGGTTATGGCAGGACTGCCGAAAATCGGCACTGTCGTTGTCCGGCCAGACATGCATCTGGCGAGGATAGTCGAGTGCTGAGCACTAAGTAGCCGGGATGGCGTGCCTGGCACATTCGAGAAGTAGAACGGTCCTCTCGGGCAGGTCCGCTTGACCGCATATGCCGGGCTAGACCATTTGAATATCGCAAAAATGGTCTAGCTCTTCTGGTGTTGGCCGTCCATCTTGCCTGCTAATCCAGGTTGACGGGTCAGCTTGCGCCCTGGGTCTTCCAGAACACCGACAGGTGCTTTTCAACAATCTGGGCGAACTCGCCGCTGCTGCGAATCCGGTCAAGCGCCTGGTTGACATGCTGCAGGAAGACCTCGGCATTGGGGTGCGATTTTGCGATGATCACATGCAGGCTGAGCAGCGAGACCGGCTTTTCGATCACGTTGACCCGCTCGTTCATCTGCGCCTTGGCAACGGCGGCGCGGCCGGTAAATTCGTTCAGCACGACGGCATCGACTTCGTCGCGGTCGAGCAACTGGAAGCATTCATCGACGGTCTGCGGGCGCAGCAGGGTGATCTTTTCGTCCTTCACCCAATTGCGGTCATTGTCGTCGAGATCGAATGTGAAGTAGCCGCTCGGCCGGCACAGGCGCTTGCCGACGACATCGGCATCGTCGTCGTACCGGAAATCCGAACCCTGCTTGGTGAAGAACAGCACCAGGATCTCAAACACCGGCTTTGAGAAATGCAGTTTGTCGCACCTGAACTTGGCCGGGTCATCCAGTTCATCGTAGCGCTCGCAATTGGGCTGGAACCATGGGAAGCCCATGTCGAATGCGCGGTTGACGAGCAGCGGGCTCAGGTGGGCGGACCAGTCGTTGACCCAGGAAACGTCGAACTCAGGTCCGTTGCCGAGCTGTTTTTGCGACCGCAAGGCCGTCTGGACGATATCGGTGATCATACCACCGGCCGGCAGTGCCCGATCGGTGAACGGCCGGTAGTCGTCGGCCGTCAGCAACTTGATCTTGTTGGCCGGCGGTGCGGCGCCAGCAATGGTCTGGGTTGCGACGGCCGCCACTTTTTCAGTGGCAGGCGCCCTGGCGGTCTTCTTGGAACATGGAATTTCAAGGTTCTGACCTGGAAAAATAAAAGTAGGGTCCTTGCCGATCAATTTGCCGTTGGCGCGGTATATAATCTGCCATAGCCGGTTCTTGCCATATGCAGCCTCGGCAATCCTCGACAGCGTATCGCCCGACTTCACCACATAATTCTCACCGCAGGTTTGTGCCGAGGCGTTCGGCGTGATCGCCACCACCATCAACACCGCCAGCAGCAGCACCGTTCTGTTGATCGAAAACATTTTTCTTAATCTCCCTGCTCAACACACCGGTTGAGTTTCATTGCGAAGTGCCGTCCGCTGATCCTGATTGTAGTCGGCACCGGCCCGCTCC
>JABDJG010000377.1 GCA_013002595.1 Hyphomicrobiales bacterium
GCGTAGATCTCGCCGTCAATGACCAGCCCCGAGACGATTTCGGTATCGCTGTATGCACCCTTGGCAACATCATCCAGCAACGCTTTCGGGACGGCACCCGGCAGATCCGACCATGCCCTCAGCGGCCAGTGATCGGCAACTTCGCCGGCATATGCCGCGATCGCAGCCTGTGCCTGGCCTCCTGTCAGCGGCTCAACGCCGGCATCGATATTGCCCGAGGCATCGAATGTTTCCGGGATCATGAAATTCTTGGTCTCAACGGCGATCTGGAACCTGACCGGGCTGATCCCGGTGTCGTCGTAAACAAAGCTGGCCAGCCCGTGATGGGTATCGTTTTCCAGCACGTTCGACAGCTCAAACGGGAACACTCCGCGCGAAAACCCCCTGTCACCGGGCACCGACCAGACCTTGCCCGGCGAGACCGTAATGTCCCAGTAACTGTCGCCACCCGGCGCCCGGATAAGGCCACGCTCGAGCGGGATCAAGTCACCATCCTTGCTGGCGAACGGCACATCCACACCGGGAAACAGATCGGCCCGAAGATTGTGGTAGCGCCGCTGCGACAGCATCACCTTGTCGCTGGCCATTTCCGTTTCGGCCAGCTGCAATCGGTAGGCAAACACTTGATGCGGCAGGCCGGCATCGTCCGGCGGCATGAACGCTGAATTGTCGACCAGCCCGGTCGGCCGGGTGCCGCCAAACAGCTCTTCGAACGTCAGTTTGTCAGTGCGCAAACCGGCCATGCCCGTCACCCGAAGTCGCGGGCGATATCAGCCAGCATCCTGACGATCGATGCCGTGTAGTCCCGGTCGAATGCATCGGCATTCTCCAGCACCGAAAAGAACACGCCGACCACGCCGGTATCAAGATTGGCCAGCATGAACTGCCCGCCGTAGCCGCCATGCCCGATCCAGGTGCCGTCGGTCATGGTCTGGTTCGAATAGTGGAAGAAATCGATCGGCGCCGGCATCTTCGGGCCCGGCGCCTCGCGTGTGAAGTCGATGAACTCAGCATTTCCAACCCTGCGGCCGCACACGCCCTTGCCGCGCCGGACAAACAGCAGGCCATGCCGGGCAAGATCACGCGCGGTCAGGCAGCCGCCGCCATCGACAATGGGAAAACCCTCCCGGTCAGTGCTCATGTAAAGCGCCTGCTCCAGCCCTGCAGCCTCAACGATATCGGTCAGCCAGGCCTGTATCGGCTGCCCGCTGACCTCCTCGGCAATCCAGGCCAGAACATCGGTATTGGCCGACTTGTAATTTGCCGCCCCGGTCCGGTTGGCAATATCATCGCTCCTGATGCCGGCGAGAAACTCCTTTTGGGTCTGATGTTGCGGCATCCCCTCGCCCGGCAGCCGCCAGCCCATTACCGCTTCGTGCAGATAGGAGCTGGCATAGGGATCCGAGTAATCCTCGGTGTAGTCGTTCTCCAGGTCCATGTTCAGCACCTGCTGGATCGTCGCTGATGCATAGCCGTTGCCGATCCTGGGCAGGTAATCGGACACGCTGGCAGCCAGATTGATCTTTGCGTCGGCAACCAGCTCACCGATGATCAGGTTCATCACCGTCTTGCTGATCGACATGATGGTATGCGGCCGGTCGGGCCCGAAGTCGTCGGCGTACTTTTCAAACAGAACGTCCTGCCCGCGCACCACAACCATGCCGCAAAAAATGCCGGTGCTGGTCAGTGCCCTGACCGCGCCAAGCTCACCGATACGGGGATCAAATGCCTCCGACAGGGCCAGCACCTCGTCCGACCGCAGCGATATCGCGTAGCGGTTGACCGTGTGAAGGTTTTGGAACCCGGCCCGGCGGTGCGCCGGCGTATTCCAGCGCGCCTTGTTGTCCGCGACGATGGCCAGATCCGGATTTGCAAACGAACTGATAGTCATGACGTCCTGCCTTACAGGTCCTTGCTCTCTTGTTTCAGAGCCGATCCTATGCGGTACTTGGCCAACAATCGACGACAAATTGGAATTAGCGGTAACGGCCCCGACCACATCCGCGCGTCAAACGAGAACCTGCGCGGACAGGCACGAAGGACACTGTTGGATGGAACTCACAGGCAGCCTCACCGAGCGGCGCTTCAGGTCAAACCTGAGGAAACTGCAGTACGTCCTGATCGACCATCCCCGGCGCGACGACATGATCGAGGCGGTGACCGGCATTGCCGGGGCCAAGCCCGGGCTGTTTGTCCTGGACAGTTTCCCCGACAATGGCGGCGACCATTTTGTGCTCCTGGTCAATGACGATCAGATCGTCGAGCTGGACGCAGCCAGGTCGGACAAATCTCCAATCGTGATCGGCGGCACTGTTCCGCTCAAGAAGTTCACGAGAAAACTCAGCTTGATCAATAAGATAATGGTCGCGGTTGCGCTGGATATGCAAGGACAGTTCTGAACCCGAACGGGCGCTCTCGCCGGGCGCGCCCGTTACGGCTCATTGAAGGAAAACTTCGCCTCAAACCGTGGCAGCTGCTCACGGCCGCGAATGAAGTCCGCCGCGCGCGCCGCAATCATCTGGGTTGGTGCGTTGAGGTTGGCCGAGATGATCGCCGGCATCACCGAGGCATCGACCACCCGCAAGCCTTCAAGCCCATGCACCCGCATCTCGCCATCGACCACCGCCAACCTGTCATGGCCCATTCGGCAGGTGCCGCTGGGGTGGTAGTCGGTCGATGTCGTCCCCCGGATTGCCGCCAGAATCTCCGCATCGGTCCTGGCATCGGGGCCCGGTTCGATCTCGATGCCGCGATATTTGTCGAACGCCGGCTGCGCCACCAGATCGCGCGCCGTGTGGATCGCCTCAATCAGCTCCTTGCGGTCGTGCTCGGTCTGCAGATAGTTGAAATGCAGTGCCGGACTGTCGGCCGGGCTCGCCGATTTGAGCTTGAGTTCGCCGCGGCTTGTCGGCCTGAGCTGGTCGATCTGCAGCGTGAACGCCTGCTCCAGCTTGATCTCTGTGCCGGCGTAGGCAACCCCCATCGGGCCGAAATGATACTGCAGGTTGGGATAATTGACCTGGCCGTTACCGTAGATCAGGCCGCCGGCCTCCCAGATGTTGGACGACACAATGCCGCCGCGGTCGATGAACCATCTGATACCCGCGGCGACCTTGCGCACCGGGTTGGCGATCTTGTCGATGGTCACCGGCTCACTGCACCGGGTCAATACCGTCACCGCTGGATGATCCATCAGGTTCTGCCCGACGCCGGGCAGATCGAGCGCCACCTCGATGCCGCGGGCTTTGAGGTGATCGGCCGGCCCGATCCCCGACAGCATCATGAGCTGCGGTGAGTTGATCGCACCGCCTGACAGGATCACTTCCCTGTCCGCCCGCGCGACGTGAAAGTCGCCCTTGTGCTGGAACGCGATACCCGCCGCACGATTGCCCTCGATGACAATATGCTGGACCATCGCCCGGGTCCTGATCGCCAGATTGGGCCGCCTGAGCGCCGGATGAAGATGGGCAACCGCCGCGCTGCAGCGCCGGCCGTACCGCTTGGTCGCATCGAGCCGCGCCACCCCTTCCGGCCTGTAGCCGTTGAGATCGTCGGTCCTGCCCTGCCCGGCCTGGTCACCGGCCTCGATGAACGCATCGAACAGCACGTTTTTATATGACCCGCGCGTTACGCCGAGCGGCCCCGAGCCGCCGCGCCAGTCATCGGCGCCGCGATCGCTGGTCTCGCTCGCCTTGAAGTACGGCAGACAGTCGGCATAAGCCCATCCGGGCAGATCAAACTCTGTCTCCCAGCGGTCGTAATCCAGCGGATGGCCGCGCATATAGACCATCGAATTGATCGACGACGAACCGCCGACCACCTTGCCGCGCGGCATCTCGACAACCCGCCCGTCGAGCGCCGGCTCGGCCTCGGTCAGATAGTTCCAGTTGAGCTTGGGGTTCTTGAAAACGTTATAGACGCCGGCCGGCATGTGGATCAGCGGATGATGGTCCATCGGCCCGGCCTCGAGCACCAGCACACTGTGCTGCCCGTCCTCGCTCAGCCGGTTGGCCAGCACGCACCCGGCCGAGCCTGCCCCGACGATGATGTAGTCGTAGGTTTGCTTTTGCATTGTTCCCATCTTTTCTGCCGGACGTTCGGCAAAGCCGGCAAGATTGTCAATGACCGGCCGGCCCGTGCGCCCGCCAACCGTGCAACGGCCGGATACAGCGATCATGCGAAGTCCGGTGGTTTAGCGCCCGGGCACCGGCCCGATCCGGCCCCCTCCAACAAAAAGTGATCGCCGAAATCGCGATCAGCAGTTGCCATGACCTCCAAAAAAGCGCAGAATCCCGGGCTGGAAGGAAAGTCTTCTTAAGCGGTGGGCATATTGGAACCTTTTTAAAGGAGGACGATATGTGTGACTATTCGCTTGAGATGTACCGCAGGATACCCGCCCGCCAGGGCGCGACCTATGAAACGCATCGCTTCCGGTCCGGCAGTATCGGCTTCATAGCCGCTGATGACCCGGAGACCGCAGTGTGCATGGC
>JABDJG010000384.1 GCA_013002595.1 Hyphomicrobiales bacterium
AAATACCTGTCCTTGGACGTCATAGCGGAGCATCGCGAAAGCCTGCAGCGGTTTGTCGGCGACAATACGGTTCTGGCAATCGCCATCTACACACTGATCTACATATGTACGGTCGCTTTTTCGTTGCCCGGCGGCGCGCTGCTGACAATCCTCGGCGGATTTCTCTTCGGGACACTGTTGGGCGCATCTGCAACAGTCATCGCAGCGACGATTGGCGCAACGGCCGTATTCCTGATTGCCAGATCGGCCATTGGCGATGTGCTGGTGCGCAAGGCCGGTCCCTGGATAAAGAAGCTGTCGGACGGCTTCAACGACGATGCGTTCAGCTATCTGATGTTTCTGCGGCTGGTGCCGGCGTTCCCTTTCTTTGTCGTCAACATTGCGCCGGCGTTGTTCAACGTGAGGCTGTCGACATATATGATCACGACGTTCCTCGGCATCATTCCCGGCACCATAGCCTTCACATTTGTCGGATCCGGGCTGGACAGCATCATTGTTGCCCAAAAGACTGCCCATGAGGCATGCGTTGCCGAAAAGGGTGCTGAGCAGTGCCCGTTCGGGCTCGATGCCGGCGCCTTGATCAACCCGCAAATAATTGCCGGCTTCGTAGCGCTTGGCGTCGTTGCATTGATCCCCGTTGTCATCAAACGCGCTAAGGCCCGAAAGGGTAAAGCAAACTGAGCCGGAAACGCTCGCCCGTCGCCGCATCCTTCCTCATGCAGCTGCAAAGGATTTTCAATTGATGTCATCCACGCTTTACGACTTTTGCATTATCGGCGCCGGCTCTGGCGGATTGTCTGTTGCCGCCGCTGCGGCCCAGTTCGGCGAGAAGGTGGTATTGATTGAAAGCGGAAAGATGGGCGGAGATTGCCTGAACTATGGCTGCGTGCCGTCCAAGGCTTTGATCGCCGCCGGCAAGCATGCCCATGCCTTTGGCTCCGGTGAGGCCTTCGGCATTGCGCCCGCCAAGCCCAAGGTCGACTTCAAGAAAGTCCACGATCATATCCACGACGTCATCGCCGGCATCGCTCCCCATGATTCAGTCGAGCGCTTTGAGGGACTTGGCGTTCGGGTCATCCAGGCTGCTGGCCGCTTCGTCGATGCCGAAACAGTCGAAGCCGGCGGTGAGACGATCAAGGCCCGCCGTTTCGTGATCGCAACCGGCTCATCGCCGTCCGCCCCGCCGATCCCCGGTCTCGATAAGGTCAACTATCTGACCAACGAAACGATCTTCCTGAACACCAGCCTGCCGAAAGACCTGATCATTATCGGCGGCGGTCCGATCGGCATGGAATTGGCCCAGGCGCATCGCCGGCTCGGCGCCAATGTTACCGTGCTGGAGGCCTTCGACCCGCTTGGCAAGGACGACCCCGAACTGACCAAGGTCGTGCTTGATCATTTGCGTAATGAAGGTGTCGAAATTCTTGCCCAGGCAAAGATATCCAAAATCAGCCAGTCCAAGACAGGCATCACGGTCGAACTGGAGCACGATGATGCCCGCAAAACCGTAAAGGGCAGTCATTTACTGGTCGCCGCCGGCCGCAAGCCGAATGTCGACGGTCTCAACCTCGAGGCAGCCGGCATTGCCTATGAACGCCACGGCATCACCGTCGATGATGGTCTGCGCACCACCAACCGCAAGGTCTATGCGATTGGCGATGTCGCCGGTGGTCTGCAGTTCACCCATGTCGCGGGCTATCATGCCGGCTTGGTTATCCGCAATGCACTCTTCAAATTGCCGGCCAAGAACAAGACCGGCCACATTCCCTGGGTGACCTATACTGACCCCGAGCTTGCCCATGTCGGTCTCACCGAGGCCGATGCCCGAAAACAGCACGGCGACGGCGTCAAGATGCTCAAATGGACCTTCGATGAAAACGACCGAGCCCGCACCGAGCGCAAGACCGATGGCATCATCAAGGTTGTCACAGCCGGGAATGGGAGTATCCTTGGGGCAACGATTGTCGGTCCGCATGCCGGTGAGCTGATTCAGTCCTGGAGCCTGTCGATTGGCGCCGGTTTGAAGATCAAGGCGATGATCGATCAGGTCGTTGCTTATCCGACCCTGGCTGAGGTCGGCAGACGGGCTGCGATCACGCAATATGCCGATTTGCCGGCTAAGCCTTGGGTCCGGTGGATAATCGCAGTGTTGAAGAAATTTGGTTAGGATCCGATGCAAGACGACGACCAGACAGTTGCTGAACCAGGGGCAAGGCCAGATGCGCCGTTGCCGCCGCGCCCGCGCCATTGGCGCGGCCTCAGCGGCAAGGTTCTTGCTCTCACGGTCCTGTTCGTCATGGTCGGTGAAGTTCTGATATTCCTGCCCTCGATCGCCAATTACCGTGTTGGCTGGCTGCAGAACCGCATTGCTATTGCCGAAGTGGCAGCACTGGCCGTTGAGGCTGCACCCGATCAAAAGGTTTCCGATGATCTGCGAAAGGAGCTGTTGCGCGGCGCCGGCGTTACCGTGGTCGCCCTCAAGCGTGGCAATTCGCGCCATCTCATGCTGCAGGCGGATGGCGAGCAGACCATTGTCCAATCATACGATTTGCGCCAGACCATGTGGATCGAACTTATCCGCGATGCTTTTGCCGTCCTGTTGAACGGCGGCAACCGACTGGTTCGGGTGGTCGATTATCCACCGAACATGTCCGGTGACTTCATCGAGATCGCACTGGATGAGACCCCCTTGCGCGCCGCCATGCTGACCTATTCGTCAAACATTCTGAAACTGTCGGTCATCCTGTCCATTATTGTTGCAGCGTTGGCCTTCTTTGCCTTCAATCATGTGCTGGTCCGGCCCATTCGGCAACTGACCCAGAACATGCTGGGTTTTGCCCGCGCGCCCGAAGACGCCACGAGAATCATCGAGCCCACCGCGCGGGCAGATGAAATCGGCGTTGCTGAACGTGAGCTGCGCCATATGCAGACGGAGCTCACCGGCATGCTGCAGCAAAAGAGCCGCCTGGCCGCGCTCGGGCTCGCCGTCAGCAAGGTCAGCCATGATCTGCGCAACATGCTCGCTTCGGCCCAGCTGATATCCGACCGGCTCAGCATGGTCGATGACCCGACAGTGCAAAAGTTCACGCCCAAGCTGATCACGTCGCTTGACCGTGCCATCGACTTCTGCGCCCAGACCCTCAAGTTCGGCCGCGCCGAGGAGGCTCCCCCCCGCCGCGAGCGCTTCCTGCTCAAACCGGTCGCAGATGAGGTGATCGACACCGCTGTGGTGCAGGCGTCCAGCCGCATCGTGCTGTTCAATGACATCAGTGTCGACGTCGAGGTCGATGCCGACCGCGAGCACCTGTTCCGGATCTTGATGAACATCGTGCGCAATGCTGTTCAGGCACTGCAGGCCGCACCGATGGACCATGAAGGCCAGGTCCGTCTCAAGGCATGGCGTGAGGGTGCAACCGTCACCATCGAGATCAGCGACAACGGCCCGGGCGTGCCGGAAAAGGCCCGCCAGCACCTGTTTGAGGCATTCCGCGGCTCGGCCCGCTCAGGTGGTACTGGTCTTGGCCTGTCGATCGCAAATGAACTCGTTCTTGCCCATGGCGGTGAGATCCGCCTTCTGTCCGACAACCGGCCCGGCGCCGTGTTTTGGATCGTCATCCCCGACCGGATCATAGAATTGCATCCCGGTCGACGTGGCCGTGTCGAGGATGACTTGGCGGGTTAGATCAGGATCGATTTTGATCTGCATGATTAAAACCGATATCCTGAAGCTCAGCAGGCCCTAGATCAGTTCACGTTTTGATGGAAACATCAAAACGTGAGAAAACTGATCGTCGTCAATATGTTAGAGGGCGGTTCACGTCTTTGATTGAATCAATCAAAGACGATCGCGCTCTAGCCGCAATTGCCGGAATTCATGCAATCGCGCATTTCATTGCGAAGGTTGTCCTTCCAGTCCTGCGCGTCAGCAGTGCCGTCCTGGGATCCGTTCTGCTCGCCGGCCCTGTAGCCGAACCTGTAACCGACCTTGTAGCCTTTCTTGTAGCCACGAACGTAGTCGGCCGATGTGCTGTTCCTGTTCATGGTTGAAAAGGAATTGTTGCCGCCGTTCAAGAGTTCGTCAATGTAAGAGGCCTTGTAGGCGCCCTTGTAACCGTCCTTGTAGCCGTGCTTGCGGCCGATCTTCTTACCCTTGCTGTAGCCCTCGTGATAGGCAGCAGAAACAGCTTCTGCGGATGTCGACATGATGGTGGATCCGGCGGTGCCAGCCACAACGGCAATGGCAAGGGCCGGCACCGTAAAGGCGCGAATGAAGTTGCGGCGGGTCAGTTGATTGGTGGTGGTCATCGTTTTGTGTCCTCAAGTTTTGGTTGTGCATGCCGGCGCTTGCCGGTGTGAGGAGCGGCTTTTACGATCGTTGTCATGAATTGGCCCTGACGGGCGCATTCATCTGGTGTTAATTTTCAGATTTCCAACGGTACTTAAGTGGTCAATTCGGTCGGATGACCCGTCAAACCCACGCCTGGAATTGTCACCACACCCTAGCCGCCGACCTGGATCACAACACCTTCGCGCCGCTTGTCGGCGCCGCCCTCGAGCGTGCCGCCGACCCGCCGGATCCCATGCAGGCCGCTGTTCAGCTTTTGCACCTTCACTTCGTGCCCCATGCGCTCAAGTGAGGCAGCTGTAGCCTCAAGCCCACGGTCCCGTTCCAGCTCGGTCATCCAGTTTCGGTTGAGCGCGCGCGGCATGTCGATGGCTTCCTGCATCGTCATGTTCCAGTCCAAAAGCCCGATGAGCGATTGCGTAACAAAGGTGATAATGCGGCTGCCGCCCGGTGATCCGATTGCGGCATAAAAGCTGCCATTGCCGTTGAGCACCAGCGTTGGCGACATGGACGAGCGTGGCCGCTTGCCGGCCGCGACCCGGTTGGCGACCGGCTTGCCGTCTTTTTGCGGCCGGAACGAGAAGTCGGTCAGCTGGTTGTTGAGAATGAAACCGCCGGCCATGATATGCGCACCGAAGCGCTGTTCGACCGATGTCGTCATCGAGACCGCATTACCGTCACCGTCGACAATGGCAAGATGGCTGGTGCCGTATTCAACAAGGCCGGCATCGGCCGCCTTGTCGCCTGCCTTTGCACCGGTCGGCATGCCGGGTGCCGCGCTGCCGGTATCCTTGAACGGATGGATCAACCGGGCACGCGACTGCAAATATTCCTTGTCGAGCAGCCCGGCGACAGGCACATCGACAAAATCGTTGTCGGCCATGTACAAGCCCCGGTCGGCATAGGCGAGCCGGCTGGCTTGCGTCAACAGATGCAGCGCCTGCGGACCGTCGGGGCGCATCTCGGCGATGTGGTAGTTCTCCAGCATGCCAAGGATCATCAATGTCGTCAGGCCGCCGGAGGTTGGCGGCGGCATTCCGCATACGCGGTAGGTGCGGTAGGGGTTGCACACCGGTTCGCGCCGCTTGGCCAGGTAGGCTTTCAGGTCCCTCTCATCCATCAGCCCGGGATTGCCGGCGTGACTGCGCACGGCAATGACGATCTGCTGCGCCGTTTCGCCGGCATAAAAACCGTCACGCCCGCCCTCTGCGATCCGCTTCAGCGTTGCCGCCAGGGCTGGGTTGCGCAACACATGGCCGGCCGGTTGTGGCTGCACCTGGCCATCCACCGTGTCGAAGTAGAGCGCCCGCGCCTCGCTGTCGCGAGCCAGCGCCGGTGCGGCGGCGAGCGAAGAATGCATCCGCGGGCTGATCGCAAAGCCGTCCTCGGCCAGTTTGATCGCCGGTGCGAACAGCGCCTTCCATTCGAGCTTGCCAAACGCCTGGTGCGCCGCCCACAACGCGGCAACCGCGCCGGGCACACCGACCGCCCGCCCGCCGATCGAGGCATCGGTCCACTTCATCGGTTCGCCGTCGTCTTTCAAGAACAGGTCAGGGCCGGCTGCGCCCGGTGACATTTCGCGTCCGTCCCAGGCCGACATGTCGGCCTTTGCGGCGTCCCAATGCATCAGGAACAGGCCGCCGCCAATACCGGATGATTGCGGTTCGACCAGCGTCAGCACCATCTGCGCGGCGATCGCGGCATCAACGGCGCTGCCGCCGTCACGCAGTATTTGTGCTGCAGCCTCGGAGGCGTGCGGGTTGGCGGTGCTGACCATCCCGGCGCGCTGATCGCTGCACGCCGAGAGTGCCAAAATGCAAACGATTGCCGTGACGGCTGCGAAGACGCGCATCATCTATCTGGTTCCGGTTCTTGACCGCTGGGAAAACTCAAGCAATGAGTTAACCACCAACCTCGTTACAACGCAATTGGCCGCGAAGGTGTAAAGACCGATGACAGACATAACGCCCGGCCCGACCAACCTGATCACCGATGTCGCCGGCATCAAGGTTGGCAATGCTGAAGATGCAGCCTGTCTCACCGGCGTGACGGCCATCATTCCCGATCACCCGGTGGTTGCCGCCGCCGATGTACGTGGCGGCGCGCCCGGCACCCGCGATGTCGCCCTGCTCGATCCGGCCTGTCTGGTTGAGCACATCCACGGTATTGTCCTGTCCGGCGGCTCCGTCTTCGGGCTCGATGCCGCCGGTGGTGTCATCGCCGAGTTGGCCAGCCGGGGCATCGGCTTTACCTTCACCGACCAGCCGCAGCCCTGCCCGGTCGTCCCCAGCGCCATCCTGTTTGACCTGGTCAATGGCGGCGACAAGGACTGGGGCGACACCCCGCCCTATCGCGCTTTGGGTGCTGCCGCCTGCGCTGCCGCCGGCAGTGAATTTGCCCTCGGCAACGCCGGCGCCGGCCTTGGCGCAACCGCCGGCAACCTCAAAGGCGGCCTGGGCAGCGCGTCTGCTGTCATCGACGGGATTACCGTTGGCGCCCTCGTCGCCGTCAACAGCTTCGGCTCAGCCGTCGATCCGCGCACCGGCGATCTGTGGGCAGCACCCTTTGAACTGAATGATGAATTCGGCGGCCGCCGCTCGCTAGCGCCCGGCACGCCGGCTTCGACCAGCACCGGCACCAAGATGGCAGGCGCCTGCGCCGGCGCCAACACCACCATTGCTATCGTTGCCACCGATGCAGTCCTGACCAGGGGCGAGGCAGGGCGCCTCGCCATCATGGCAACGGACGGCATGGCCCGCGCCCTGCGCCCGGTGCATGCTCCTTTTGACGGCGATACGGTCTTTGCCGTTGCCACCGGTAAGGCCGCCCATCCAGCCATGACACCGATCACCTTGACCCGGATCGGCACCGCCGCTGCCGACACCCTCACCAGGGCCATCGGCCGGGCGCTTTATGAGGCAACATCGATCCCCGGCCACCCCAGCTGGCGTGAGGCAACCGGTGCATAGGGCGCGCCGAAAATCCAGTTGGCAGGGCACAATCGCCACCAAACCTCATCACAAGCCCTTGCCTTTACCCCCGCATCGTACTACGAGAATGCCGCGTCCTTGCAAAAGCCTCCCAAGAACGGCCCCAGCAAGCCGCGCCACCCAAGGGCACCGGTAGCTCAGCTGGATAGAGCACCAGACTACGAATCTGGGGGTCGGGAGTTCGAATCTTCCCCGGTGCGCCAAATTTCCTCGGGTCCATACCGGACACATGGTTTACACTTTGTGCGGCGCGAAGGCTGAGGGATCGGGTTCGACCCTGTCCCTTTGTTGATCAAAGTATCCCAAATCATAGCCCATGAAGCTAACGAGCCAATTCCCCTCGTCGACTTCGCGAATGCCCAAGGATTGTCCTGTGTAGGCCGTCGACAGATTGATCGTGCGCCTGCCGATACAGATGCGGCCGCATCGCGATGATTGTCATCAGTGAGCGCCATAGAGGGCCGTTCCACGTCCTCACGGTAGTGGCCAGCCGCATTGCAGACAGGCTTTCACACCTCATGTTTATTCGCGCCAAAAGATTGTACTTTGCCCGTTGACGGCAGTTTATAAGCACAAGGAACTACGTACATGGAAAGTGACATAAGGGCCGATGTTGCGGCCGCTTTGGATGCCGCCGAAAGGGCCCGTGCGAAGGCGTATGCTCCCCACTCGGAGTTCAAGATGGGCACGGCTGTCATCACTGATCAAGATGAAATCATACCGGGCTCACTTGTCGAGAACGTCTCTCTGGGATTGGCCATGTGCTCTGAACAGGTGGCGTTGTTTTCAACGGTCACGAACTCGGCCGGCAGACCCAAGGTTTTGGTCCTGAGATCCCCAAGAACAGACGGCAAACTGACATGGCCATGCGGCGCGTGCCTTCAGGTCGCACGCGAACTCGGTGGCTCGGACATGATGATCGTGGCCAGTGATGGCAGTCGAATTGAGACAGCCAAGCTGTCAGACCTTGCGCCGAGGCTTCCAGCAAAATCCTGACGCGAGGATGGTCTTTGATAAAGCTCGGTTCGGTCGTTTCGATGGTGTGCAGTATTGAGGTTCAAGTAACACGCTGATGACATGCAACAATGCAGTTCTGGTTCTTGGTGATCAACTTTGGTTGGATTCTCCTGCTTTGAAGTCTGCGCAGTCGGATGAAGATTGTGTCGTCATGATCGAGGCCGCGGAAGAGGCCACCTACATTCCGCAGCACAAAATCCGGCTCGTACTCTTTTTTTCCGCCATGCGTCATTTCTGCGATGAAATAAGGACGCGCGGTTATACCGTGAACTACAGCGCTCTTGACGACCCGCAAAATCGTGGAGCGATCAGAACGGAGTTGAAGCGACAGATCCAGCAGCTCGCGCCGAAACAGGTCGTGTGCCTCGAGCCAGGCGATTACCGGGTTAGAAAAATGATCGAGGAGACGTGCTCCCAGACCGGCACAGCGCTCAAGATCGTCACTGACACGCATTTTCTCACGACCATTGACGATTTCCGAAACCACGAGGACGGAAGAAAATCACTCGTGATGGAGTATTTTTATCGCGAGACGCGACGGCAGACCGGCATCCTCGTAACCGCCGGAGAACCGGAGGGTGGCCAGTGGAATTTTGATGCTGATAATCGCAAGTCATTCGGCAAATCAGGCCCACCGGACATCAAGGCACCACGGAGGTTCAGAACCGACGCGGTGACAGACAACGTCATTACTCTCGTTGAGAAGCGGTTTTTTGATGCGCCGGGAACGCTTGACGCGTTTGACTATCCCGTAACCCACGATCAGGCTCGTGACGCCCTGCGTGATTTCATCAAATACCGACTGCCCCAGTTCGGCCGCTTTCAAGACGCCAGGCAACTGGCCATCCCTATTTATATCATTCGCGAATTTCTAGCTCCCTCAACCTTCACATGCTCGATCCGAAAGATGCGATCGCTTCAGCGCTCAAGGCCTACGATGATGGCGACGCTGGCCTGAACAGTGTAGAAGGTTTTATCCGCCAGATTCTTGGCTGGCGGGAGTTCATGCGCGGGATCTACTGGACAAGAATGCCGGAGTACGCGGACCGCAATGGGCTTGACGCTGAACTCGACGTGCCGGCCTTCATGTGGACCGGTGAGACGGACATGAAATGCGTGAGAGAATCCGTCGGTCAACTCATTGATCATGCTTACGCCCACCATATTCAGCGCCTGATGGTCCTCGGTCTCTTCAACATGCTTCTTGGTGCGCGTCCCTACGATGTACATCGCTGGCACATGTCGATGTACGTTGATGCGATCGACTGGGTCTCGCTGCCGAACGTCCTGGGTATGAGCCAGCACGCTGACAATGGGCTTGTTGGGACAAAGCCTTATGCGGCGTCGGGCAACTACATCAACAAGATGAGCGACTACTGTGCGAAGTGTCGGTTCAAGCCTGGCAATGCGACGGGTGATGATGCCTGTCCCTTCACAACGCTCTACTGGGATTTTCTGTCCCGAAATCGCAATCGGCTAAATTCCAATCGCAGAATGGGTTTCCAGTTCAAGAACCTCGATCGGAAGGACCAGAGTGAGCACCGCGCCATTCGCAAGCAGGCGGAAAAGCTCAAAGCTGGTTGCACCAACGAGACATATCTGTGATGACCGAACCCACTCGCCTCAAGACACTCAATGACCGAAAGGCAAGTGCCGACGCGCGATACGTCGTTTATTGGATGCAGCAGTCTCAGCGTGCCGACTTCAATCACGCTTTGGAATATGCGATCGAACGCGCCAATAAGCTTGATCAAAGTGTGATCGTCGGTTTCGGCCTGAATGACGACTATCCAGACGCCAACGAGCGCCACTATGCCTTCATGCTTGAAGGCTTGGCCGAGACCGCACGATCGTTGGCAGACCGCGGCATCAAGCTCGTGATGAATAGGGGCTCACCGGACGACGTCGCGATCGGGCTTGCGGAGCAGGCCTCCCTCCTCGTCTGCGACCGCGGTTACCTTCGCCATCAGATCGATTGGCGCGAGAATGTTGCCAAAGAAGTGTCGTGCGAAGTCGTTCAGGTCGAAAGCGACGTGGTGGTTCCTGTTGAGACGGTCTCGGACAAAGCCGAATATGCAGCGCGGACCATACGAAAAAAGATCAACTCTCGCCGGCACGAGTACCTAAAGGATGTCAGAGGCAGCAAATTGAACAAGTCATCGCTTCCGCTGCACGTAACAGGCGATCTCGATCTGCGCGACTGGCAATCCATATTTGCCGACCTCGATATCGACCGCAGCATACCAGCAATTTCTCGGTTTATGCCGGAAGCCAAGCAAACAGCCGCCGCGACTCGCGTCACCTGTGTTTGGTCGGACCTGCTGGCTCATCGCTCGCTTGATCACCGAGCGCAAGGAGCGCATTGTTGATCTGTTGCAGTATCTGACTGGGAGAGTCGCCCATTCCCTCTTCAGAGGCGACGCTTTCTTCGGTGGCATCATATTGCCATTGTTGAAGGATGTCGATTTTCTGTTTGGTCGTCAGATCTTGTGCCGCGAGGACGTGCTCCGGAGCGTCAAACTCGCTGGCTGGATTATCAAGAGCTCTTTCGAGGTCTGTCTGTTTGGTTGAAGCAGGTGCTTTCATCGAACAATCTCCATCAAGTTGGTGCATCCACCCGCGTATCTCACCAACGACTGTGTGGCCAACTCGTTCCATATACATTCAGATCAGCGCCACAGCCGTGAATGTCAATAGGCCCCGGGGTCAGGACGCTAAAGCGGGTTGCGCTGTTCCGTCGGGGTGATGCCGAGGCCGGCCAGGGTCCGCCGGTGTGACATATAGATGTGGATGCAGGCGGCGAGGCCGATCAGGTCCTTCAGCCTGTTCAGTTCGTCAAGCTCGCCGCTGATCGCGACAATGACCTCGACCGTGCCATTGCCCCAGGACCACTTGACACGTCGGCCAAATGTATATCGCTTTGTGTTGATGATATTAGCCGACAACTTCGAGACCTCGGTAAAATTCTCGTCAATAGGCCGCAAGCAACACAACTCCGACGACAATGGCCAGCGCCGTCGAGATCAGCAACACGAGCCGCATATGGCCCCGCGTCTCGCCCTGGCATACCTCGCGGGCCGACAATTCCTCTAAGCCATCACTTTCGGCGTTCATCTCATCTCCTTTCCTCATTGTCGTTTTCGCCGCAGCGGTAGATCCGATGCGGGCAGAGGCTGCCCGACACGCCTCAGGATTAAGCCAAAACCCGATTGCGGCTCCAGCTCACGGTCCCTTACACCTGCACCTCATCCAGACCGGATGCCAGGACCGCAGCGCCCAGGCACATTGCCGCAAAAACCAGCAACACAGCTTCGGTACCGAGCCACTCGGCGATCAGCCCGAAGACGCCTCCGATCAACAAAAGAATGCCGATGGCAGTATTGCTGAGAGCGGTATAGGACGCACGCTTGTCGGCATCGGCCATGTCGACGAGATGCGTCGAGCGACCGAGGCGCACGCCCTGATAGGCAATCATAAGCACGAACAATGCCGCGGCCATGAGGTAGCTGGCCGACGTCGCAGCCGGGTTGGCAAGCGCCATGGTCCCGACGATGCCGAGAATCATGGCACCGGCCAGAGCCGACGCGATGAGGACCCGCTTGCTCGACTGGTCCGCAAATCGGCCCCACACATAGCCACTCAGGACTGAGGCGAGCGACGAAGCGACCACAAACGGGCCAAGGCTCGTAAGCGTACGCTCGCCGGTCTGACCGGCAAGCGCGAGTAAGAACGGAGGCGCCAGTGCCGTTGCCGTGAGAAGGCCGCGTACCGCGATGAATCGAACCAGCTGGCCGTCTTCCTGAAGCAGGCCGAGTTGATCGATCGCACGGTTCCAAGCATTGGCTCCGCCCTCTGTAGCTCCTGGTTCTTCCTTGATGCGCAGGAATATCGTCCCAGCTGCTATCCATAGGCAGCCTGCCACAACAAGAACGATCGCAATCGTGGTGACCTTGAGCGGCAGCGCGCCCGAACTCATCAAGAGACCGAACATCAGGACGAACGCTGCCGCCACCGATCCTGCTGTTCCGGTCACAGTGCCCCGGCTTTGCTTCGACACGGTCTTGCCCAGGACGTCCTTGTAACTGACCGAACAGGCGCTGCGGGCAAGCGCAAAGATCGCCAGCAATACGACAATCGACCAGCCCGCGGCAGCGCCTTCGAACCGGATCGCAACGCCAGCCATGGCGAGAATACACGCACCCTGGATGATACTGCCTAAAGCCCAGACCCATTTGCGCACCGGCAAGGAGCGAATGGTCGCCGAGGTGAACAGCTGCGGAAGCAGTGCGAGGGATTCTCGGATCGGCACCAGGAGGCCAACGGTGACGGCCGGTGCACCGAGTGCGCCCAGCAGCCAGGCGAGGACGAGCTTGGGATCAGCCAGGCCGTCGCCGGTCTTAGTCGCAGCAAGACTGATAAGGTGTGTCGCGAAGTTAACGGGTTGATGCCTGCACGCGGATTCTGGGATGTCCTTGCACAACCGACCTTCATCATCGCCCGTGAGAAGTTCGTGCAGCTGTGCGGAAATTTTTTCAGTCACGTTCGGTCCACTTTTGCTGTTGCATCGTGTCGATCTTCAGCGGAACGACTGAACTTCGCCAAGTCTATCAGCCGTGTCATTATGTCTCCCGTCCGAAATGGACGCAAACCCGTTATGGAATTGGGCAGCGCACTCATACACCT